>NZ_BAABFR010000010.1:0-83208 GCF_039541155.1 Tsukamurella soli | reverse complement strand
CTTCGGGACCCCCACCGCGCGCTCCACATCCCGCGCGGTCAGACCGCCCGGCGCCGGCCCACGCACCACCAGCCGCAGTTCCCGGGCACGACCACCCAGGGCCGCCGCGGCAGCACGGGTCGCCGCAGCGCCCCGGACGGTGGCAGTGGTGACCAACACGACGAGATCGGCGACCTCGGCGCACGCCGCCGTGACGCCACCCGCGCGCCGCGGCAGGTCGACGACGGTGACCCCCACACTGCGGCGCCCGGCGTCGACGACCGCGAGCAACGCCTCGGTGGTGATCTCCACGGGCGCCTCCTGCGCGGCCGGATCGCGTCCCGCCGCGAGAACCGCCGCCTCGTCGGCGCGGCCGGGGAGCGCCGCCATCAGCGGCGCGGACGGCACCTGCCCGCCGCGCAGCGACAGGTCGGGCCAGCGCAGGCCCGGCATGTCCTCGCAACCGAGGAGGAGGTCGATGCCACCGCCCCACGGATCGGCGTCGACCAGGAGCGAGGTCAGCGCGCGCGCGGGGGCACACACGGCCAGTGCTGCGGCGAACACCGATGCTCCCGCTCCCCCGTGTCCGCCGAGCACGGCGAGCACCCGCGACCGGCCGGCACCGTCGGACTCCTGCGCCGCGAGGAACCGCGCCAGGTCGCGCAGGTCTCCGGGCAGCGCGAACACGTGCGCCGCCCCCAGGCGCACCGCCAGCCGCAGCTCGGCCTCGCCGACGTCCGTGCAGACCAACGCCACCCCGTCCCGCCGCGGCAGGCCGCCGGTGCCGGCCGCCTCGGCGAACACCGCCGCGGCGCCTGGGTCCAGAAGCAGACAGGGGGCCGACACCCAGGCGCTTCGAGGCTGCGCGGGATCCACCGGGACCACCGCGCGGGCCGCCGCTGCCGCCGCCCGCACCACGTCGTCGGCCAGGTGACCCGGGGCCACTGCCATCCCGATCTCATCGAATCGCATGCCGCAACGATGCGCGGGCAGCCCCTCCGAGTAGCCCCACCCAGGGACCTCCTGTGGATCGAATGCGTACCATACGCATTCCTGTGGATTACCCGCCGGTACGCTTGGCCCTGTGAGTCAACCCGAAACCGGCGTCGCCCCGGCGCGCCGCGTGGCCGCGTTCTTCGACCTCGACAAGACGATCATCGCCAAGTCGTCCACCATGGCGTTCTCTCGGCCGTTCTTCGAGCAGGGCCTGATCAACCGTCGCGCCGTGCTCAAGTCCAGCTACGCGCAGTTCCTGGTGTTGCTCACGGCCGCCGACAACGACCAGATGACGCGTATGCGCGACCACCTGACGCAGATGTGCGCCGGATGGAACGTCGACCAGGTGCGCTCGATCGTGCGCGAGACGCTCCACGACATCGTCGATCCGCTGGTGTTCTCCGAGGCCGCCGACCTGATCGCGGGGCACCACGCGCGCGGGCACGATGTGGTGGTGGTGTCGGCCTCGGGCGAGGAGATGGTGCACCCGATCGGCGACATGCTGGGCGCCGACTACGCGATCGGCACCACAATGGCGGTGGCCGACGGCAAGTACACCGGCGATCTGGACTTCTACTGCTTCGGTGACAACAAGGTCGTGGCGATGCAGAAGCTCGCCGAGACGAACGGATACGACCTGACCCAGTGCTTCGCGTACTCGGACTCGATCACTGACGTCCCGATGCTCGCCGCCGTGGGCCACCCGACCGCGGTCAATCCCGATCGTGGGCTGCGCCGTGAGGCGGGCGAACAGGGCTGGCCGGTGGTCTCGTTCTCGAACCCGGTGTCGCTGCGCGACCGGATCCCCACCCCGTCCCGGACCTCGGTGCTGGCCTCCGCCGGCCTGGCCACCGTGGCGGCAGCCGCGGGAACAGCCACTTATGTTCTGCTGCAACGGAAGCGGCGTCGCTGACCCGAATTCTCAAGAAATCTCGCCGAACCCCTTGCTGTGACGGCTGTCACACGGTACAAATGACTTACGGAGCGACGGGACGCCAAATCCTCACCGGAAGAGAAGGTCGAGGATCCCGGACCGTCAAGGCTCCCAGCACGGACACCAGGCACCCACGCGGAGCACGCCGCAGAGGGCAAGAAAGCGTTGTGGGCCTGCGTTATTCGAGACATGTGGTCAGCACGGGCAGCGCGGTTGTACCGCGGGTCCAACTCTCGAATGACGCCGAGGCCGGAAACCACAACCCACTCCCGCACGCTTGGTAACCGGGATCCGTGCTAGCGAACGGCGATTCGGACCCGTTCTGAGGAACGTACTGACCTCCATCCCAGTACGACACCCTCAGTTCAGGCCGGGTCGCCGTTGCGCTGTGTCGGGGTGATCTCGGGCCGCCCGGTCGCTCAGCGCTCAGCGATCGCCAGCGCCTCCCGCGCACCAGCCTCGAGCGCCGAGCAACACAGCGTCACCCACGCGACGACCCCCTCCTCGGCACCCATCCCGAACGCATCGACAGCACCGGCGTAGCCGTCCGCGAACTTGAGCCACGTGGTCTCCGGGATCCCCAGCGCATGCGGGTCCAGTCCGGTCGCCACCGTGACCAACCGCGACGCGGCGCGGGCCACGACGCCGTCGGCCACCCCGAACGGCCGCAGCGACAGCAGCTCCCCGTGCACTACGGCGGCGACGATCGGCGCGGACACCCCGGTCCCGCCCGTCACCAGCTGCGCCAGCAACGAGAGCCGCTCGCCGGCCCCCGCCCGCGGCCGGCCGAGCAGGTCGGCGGCAGCCACGAGGTCCGCGGCTGCAAGCGTGTGCAGTCGCGCCAGGACCTGCAGCGGCGCCCGCCGCCACGTGCCGACGGTGGCGTCCAGCTGCGGCCCGTCCAGGGCCTGCGCGACCCGCATCGCGCCGGCTAGGACCGGGTCCTGCACCGCGACGTCGCGAGACAGCTCCACCGCGCCGCCGTCGAGGGCGGCTGACGCCCGCGCACCGCGGAGCGACGACTCGGTGGCCGCCGCGCCCCATTCCCGCCGGTTGGCGGGGTGCCGGTGCACCTTCCCGAGCGCCTCCTGCGCGGCGGCGGCCGCGTCCGTGACGGCGGGAATGGCGGCGATTGGGGCCAGCGGATCGGTCACGACCGATCAGCGTAGCCGGTCGCGTCAGCCCGCCAGCTCGATGGAGCCGCCGGGGATCGCGTCGATCAGCGCCCGCGTGTAGTCCGACGCCGGGTTGTCGTACACCCGGTCGGTCGGCCCCGCGTCCACCACCTCGCCCTTCGACATCACGATCACGTCATGCGCGATCTGCTTGACCACAGCGAGGTCGTGCGTGATGAAGAGGTAGGTCAACCCCAGCTCCCGCTGCAGCTGCTGGAGAAGGGTGAGGATCTGGGCCTGGACCAGGACGTCGAGAGCCGACACCGCCTCGTCGCACACGACCACCTCGGGCCGCAGCGCCAGCGCCCGCGCGATGGCGACGCGCTGCCGCTGCCCGCCGGACAGCTCGTTGGGGAAGCGTTGCATCACCGACTGCGGCAGTGCCACCAGGTCGAGCAGCTCCTTGACCCGCGCGACCCGCGATGCCTTGTCGCCGATCCCGTGGATGTCGAGCGGCTCTGCGATGGCGCGGTAGATCGAGTACATCGGATCCAGCGAGCCGTACGGATTCTGGAAGACCGGCTGCACGCGGCGCCGGAACTCCTTGCCGTCGGCGCCGCGCAGCGATGTGACGTCGCGGCCGTCGAAATGAACGGTGCCCGAGGTGGGTTCGAGCAGACCGAGCACCATGCGCGCCACCGTCGACTTGCCCGAGCCGGACTCCCCGACCACAGCGGTCGTGGTGCCGCGCCGCAGTGCGAAGCTGATGTCGTTCACGGCGCGGAACGTGCTGCCGCCGGCCAACGGCACGGCACCGCGGATCGGGAAGTCCTTCACCAGGTGCTGCGCGACGATCACCTCGTCCTGCCCGGCCGACGCCTCCTCGGCGTGCCTGGACGACGCCTCCTCGGCGAGCTCGGCGGCGACGGTGCCGGTCACCGTCGGCGTGCGTGCCTGGCCGCCCGCGAGGGCCTCCCCGTCGTCCCGCCGCGCCGCCAGCGACGGTGCCGCACGCACCAGCCGCTTGGTGTACTCGTGGTGTGGATCCTGCAGGATCTGCAGCGCCGGACCGGATTCCACGATCCGGCCCTTGTACATCACCACGAGGTGGCTGGCCCGCTCGGCCGCGAGACCGAGGTCGTGCGTGATCAGAAGGACCGCGGTGCCGAGCTCGGCGGTCAGGGACTCGAGGTGGTCCAGGATCTGGCGCTGCACCGTCACGTCGAGCGCCGACGTGGGCTCGTCGGCGATCAGCAGCCGAGGCCGGCAGGCCAACCCGATCGCGATCAGTGCGCGCTGCCGCATACCGCCCGAGAACTCGTGGGGGTACTGGTTGACCCGCTTCTCCGGGTCGCGCATACCGGCCTCGCGGAGCAATTCCACCGCGCGGCTGCGGGTCTCGCCCCGCTTCGCGGCGCCATTGGCGACGAGCGTCTCCTTGATCTGGAAACCGACCCGCCACAGCGGGTTCAGGTTGGTGTTGGGGTCCTGCGGCACCAGACCGATACCGCTGCCGCGGACCTTCTCGAAGTCGCGGCGCGACGCCTTCGCGAGATCCTGACCGCCGAACAGGATCTGACCGCCGGTCACCTTCCCGGTCCCCTGCAGCAGCCCCAGGATCGCGGCGGCCGTCGTCGACTTGCCGGACCCGGACTCACCGACGATGGCGACGGTCTGTCCGGGGTATACGGTCAGGCTCGCTCCGCGCACAGCCTTGACCGGCCTTCCCTGCGAACGGAACTCGACTTCGAGGTCGCGGACATCCAGGAGCGGTTGCGCAGTCATCGGGTCCTCGCCTTCGGATCGAGCGCGTCGCGCAGTACATCGCCGAGCATCATGAACGTCAACACCGTGAGCGCAAGTGCCGCAGCAGGATAGAACAGGATGGGGCTGCCCTCGCGCAGCTGCTGCTGGCCGGCGGCGATGTCGATACCCCAAGACACCGAGGTCGGCGGCAGGCCGATGCCGAGGTACGACAGCGTGGCCTCGGTGACGATGAACACCCCCAGCGAGATCGTGGCGATCACGATCACGGGGCCCAGGGAGTTGGGGATGACGTGCGTGAACAGCGTGCGGAATCGCGACGCGCCCAGCGACTTCGAGGCGGTGATGAACTCCTCGTTCCGGATCGCGATCGCCGAGGCTCGCGCGATGCGCGCGATCTGCGGCCAGCTGAAGATCGCGAGCACCACGACCACCGTCAGGACGTTCCGCGACGACAACATCTGCATGGTGACCACCGCGGCGAGGATCAGCGGGATCCCGAAGAAGATGTCCGAGAGGCGGGCGATCACGGAATCGATCCAGCCACCGAAGAACCCGGCGACCACGCCGAGCAGCCCACCGATGATCACGACCGCGATGGTGGTCAGGACGCCCACCTCGACGGAGGCGCGCGCGCCGTAGATCACGCGGGCATAGATGTCGTGCCCCTGCAGGTCGGTGCCGAACCAGTGCTTGCCGCTCGGCGGCAGCAGCGAGTCCTCCAACGCGGCGTGGTGGGGGTTCTGGTGCGCGAGCATGCCTGGGAACAGCACGACGAGGAGGATGATCGCGAGCAGCACCATCGACGCGATGAACACTGGCTTCGTGCGCAGCTCCAGCCACGCCGACTTGAAGAAGCCGGCGGGCTGGACGTCCGCGTCGACGGCGTCGACCGCGAGGACCTCGACGGTGTCGGGTCCGGCGACGAAGCGCTCCTGGCCCGGGTAGACGGTTTCGATGCGGTCAGGCATAGCGGATCCTCGGGTCGAGGGCGGCGTACAGCAGGTCGACGGCGACGTTGCATACCAGGTAGATGAGGACGAGGACGGTGACGAACGAGACCACCGTGGGGGCCTCGCCGCGGATCACCGCCTGGTAGATCGTGCCGCCGACGCCGGGGATGTTGAAGATGCCCTCGGTGACCAGGGCGCCACCCATGAGCGAGCCGAGGTCGGCGCCGAGGAACGTGACGACCGGGATGAGAGAGTTGCGCAGCACGTGCACGATGATCGTGCGCGGCCGGGACAGGCCCTTCGCGGACGCGGTGCGCACCCAGTCGGCCGTGAGGTTCTCGGCGATCGACGATCGGGTCAACCGCACGACGTACGCGAACGACACGGCACCGAGGACGAAGCCGGGCAGCAGCAGGTGGTAGAGATCCAGGTGCCCGCCGACGGTGACGGGGAACAGGTGCCACTGCACGCCCAGCACGAACTGCGCGACGAAGCCGATCACGAAGATCGGCACCGCGATGATCAGGAGGGTGACGATCAGGATCGTGGTGTCGAACCAGCGCCCCTTGTTGAGGCCCGCGATCACGCCGAACACGATGCCGAACACCGCCTCCACTGCGAGCGCGATCAGCGCGAGGTTGACGGTCACGGGAAAGGCCCGAGCCATCACCGCCGACACCTCCTGACCGGAGAACGACTTTCCGAAGTCGAGCCGGAACACGCCGCCGATGTAGTGCAGGTACTGCAGGTAGAAGGGCTCGTTGAGGTGGTACTGCTCGCGCAGCTGCGCGATCAGCCCCGGGGACATCGGCTTACCACCGCCGAGCGCCGAGATGGGGTCCGCGGGCACCAGGAACACCATCGCGTAGATCAGGAACGTGGCCCCGAAGAAGACGATCACCATCTGGCCGAGGCGGCTGAGGATATAGCGCGTCACGCGACCGGCTCCTTCGTGATCTGGGTGTAGTCGGGCAGGCCGTTCCAGGCCAGGTGCGCCGTGACGCCGGGGCCGACGCCGCCGACGCCGATGTAGTCCCAGAGCGGGATGATCGGCAGTGCCTGGAGCAGCAACTCCTGCGCCTTGTTCACCGCCGCGTACGCGGCGGCCGGGTCGAGCTGCCGGGCGGCACCCGTGAGCTCGGCGTCGAACTGCGGCGACGCGTACTGTGCGTCGTTCGAGCCCGCGCCGGTGAGGAACTGCGGGACCAGGAAGTCGAACATGGTGGGGTAGTCACCCTGCCAGCCGCTGCGGAACGCCGTCTTGATGGTCTTCTTGGTGACCTGGTCGCGGACCTGTTTGAAGGTGGGCACCGGCGCCCCGTGCGCGTCGATCCCGAGGGTGTTCGAGATCGAGTTGGACGCCGCGTCCACCCACGCCTGGTGGTCACCGTCCGAGTTGTACGCGATCTGGAACGAGCCCGACCACGGCGCGATCGCGTTCGCCTGCGCCCACAGCTGCTTCGCCTTCGTCGGGTTGTAGTCGAGGACGTCGCTGCCTGGGATACTGCCGTTCCAGCCCGGGAGCGATCGGGCGGTGAAATCCCGCGACGGAATGCGCGAACCGTGGAAGATCTTGTCGCAGATCAGCTGCCGGTCGATCGCCATCGAGATGGCGGCCCGGCGGAGCGCACCCTCGGCGCCGCTGAAGTGGGGCAGATAGTACGGGATCACCAGGGTCTGGTCGGACGCGTCCGGGGCCACCATCGCGCGGGAACCCAGGACCCGCTTGTAGCTGACCAGGGCACTGGTGGGGAGGGTCTCCAAGACGTCCAGGTTCCCCGACTCGAGGTCGGAGTACGCGGTGTCCAGGCTGCTGTACAGCAGGAACGAGATCCCGCCGTTGCGCGGCTGGTCGGGCCCCTTGTAGTCGGGGTTGCGGACCAGGTCGATCTGCACGTTGTGCCGCCAGGCGTCGGGTCCCTTCATCATGTAGGCACCGTCGCCCACCGGGTGCTCCCCGAACTTCGCGGCCCCCTCGGTGAAGAACACGTCGGGTACCGGCTTGAACGGCGTGAAGCCGAGGCCCAGCTTGAAGTCGATGTTGGGTGCCGTCAGCTTCACAGTGAACGTGTAATCGTCGACCACCTTGAGCCCCGACATCTCGGTGAGCTTCGAGCCGTCCGCGGCGACGGCGGCATAGCCCTCGATCGGCGAGAAGAAGCTCTGCTGCAGCTGAGCGTTGACGGTGGCGGCGCCGTAGTTCCATGCCCGCACGTAGTTCTCGGCCTTGACGGGTGTCCCGTCGGTGAACTTCCAGTCCTTCTTCAGATGAATCGTGAAGTTCTGGTTGTCGGTGGTGTCCACGGACTCGGCGTTCGCCAGCTCCGGGGTACCGTCCGACTTATACGTGTAGAGGCCGGTGAACAGGGCGTCGACGACGCGCCCGCCCATGTTCTCCGCGGTGTTCGTCGGCACCAGCCCGTTCTGCGGCTCGCCGGCATACGCGTTGATGATCGCGTCGGGCCCGGTCGTGTCGACGCTCCGCGCCCCCTGCATGCTGCACGCCGACGCCGCGAGGACCGCCACCGCCGTCACCGTCGTCAGCAGGGCGCGCCTACCTCGTCCTATCCGAAACACCGCACCACGCACCTCTTCTCACCCCCCCGGGGCGCGCAGGTGAGCGTCGGCCCCGATCAGTCCGGATCACTCGTGCGCTTCTGGCACACGGCGTACAACTGTAGGAGCCGACTCGCGCGTTGTCCCCGGATCGACTGGTTATATCCACTCGGATTGAACCATGCCGCGCCGTGACGCGCGCGGCGATCGCAACCCGTTGCGCACCTGCCCGGTCGACGGGTTCTAGACCAAACCCTTTCGCTGGCATCGTGCGGATCCCTACGATTGGGGCATGTCGACCGATGCACCCGCCGTGTACCCGCCCTCCGCAGAATTCGCAGCTCAGGCCAACACCCGAGGTCGGGAGCTGTACAACCGTGCCGATGCTGACCGGCTCGGATTCTGGGCGGAGCAGGCCCGTCGACTGTCCTGGGACACCGATTTCGGCGACGTGCTCGACTGGTCGGACGCGCCGTTCGCCAAGTGGTTCGTCGGCGGCAAGCTCAACGTGGCCTACAACTGCGTCGACCGGCACGTCGAGGCCGGCAACGGCGATCGCATCGCCATCCACTGGGTCGGCGAGCCCGGCGACTCCCGCGACATCACCTACGCGCAGCTCAAGGACGAGGTCAGCCGGGCCGCCAACTACCTCGCCGAGATCGGCCTGAAGCCCGGCGACCGCGTCGCGATCTACATGCCGATGGTGCCCGAGGCGCTGGTCGCGATGCTCGCCTGCGCACGTCTCGGGCTCACCCACTCGGTCGTGTTCGGCGGCTTCTCCGCCGCCGCCCTCCGCTCCCGCATCGACGACGCGCAGGCGCGCGTCGTGATCACCACCGACGGCCAGTTCCGGCGCGGTAAGCCCGTGCCGCTCAAGGCGAACGTCGACGAGGCCGTCGACGCGCTCGTGGACGGCAAGGCCGCCGAGTCGGTCGAGAAGGTCATCGTCGTGCGGCGGTGCAGCAACGACATCGACTGGCACGACCGGGACGTGTGGTGGCACGACACCGTCGGCGCCGCGTCGCCCGAGCACACACCGGAGGCCTTCGACTCCGAGCACCCCCTGTTCCTGCTGTACACCTCGGGCACCACGGGGAAGCCGAAGGGCATCGTGCACAGCTCGGGCGGGTACCTCACCCAGGCGTCGTACACCCACCACTACCTGTTCGACCACAAGGCCGGCACGGACGTCTACTGGTGCACCGCCGATATCGGCTGGGTCACCGGGCACACCTACATCGTGTACGGTCCGCTGTCCAACGGCGCCACGCAGGTGGTCTACGAGGGAACGCCCAACTCCCCCACCGAGCATCGCCACTTCGAGGTCATCGAGAAGTACGGCGTCTCGATCTACTACATCGCGCCGACCCTGGTCCGCACGTTCATGAAGTGGGGCCGCGAGATCCCGGACGCGCACGACCTGTCCTCGATCCGTGTGCTCGGCTCCGTGGGCGAGCCGATCAACCCCGAGGCCTGGCGCTGGTACCGGGACGTCATCGGCGGTGGCACCGCCCCCATCGTCGACACCTGGTGGCAGACCGAGACCGGCGCCGCGATGGTCGCGCCGTTGCCCGGCACCACCGCCTGCAAGCCCGGCTCGGCCATGGAACCCGTTCCCGGGATCAGCGCGAACATCGTCGACGACGACGGCAACCCCGAGCCCCGCGGCGAGCAGGGCCTGCTGGTCCTGGACCAGCCGTGGCCGGCGATGCTGCGTGGGATCTGGGGCGACGACGAGCGGTTCCGCGAGACCTACTGGTCGCGCTACGAGAAGCAGGGCTGGTACTTCGCCGGCGACGGCGCGCGGTACGACGACGACGGTGCCCTCTGGGTGCTCGGGCGCGTCGACGACGTCATGAACATCTCGGGCCACCGCATCTCCACCGCTGAGGTCGAGTCCGCGCTCGTCGGGCACTCCGGCGTCGCGGAGGCCGCCGTCGTCGGCGCGAGCGACGCCACCACCGGCCAGGCCATCGCCGCGTTCGTGATCCTCCGCGAGGGCGTCGACGCCTCGGATCCCGAGGCACTGATCGCCGAGATGAAAGCGCATGTGTCCAAAGATATCTCGCCGATCGCCAGGCCCCGAGAGATCATCATCGTCCCGGAGCTGCCCAAGACCCGGTCCGGCAAGATCATGCGCCGCCTGCTGCGCGACGTCGCCGAGGGCCGCGAGCTCGGTGACACGTCCACCCTGGTCGACCCCTCCGTGTTCGAGAACATCCGCAAGCAGCGGGCGTAGCGGCGCGTTCCGCGCGCCGAGAACCGTGGGATTCAGCCGAGCGCAACTCCTGACGTTCCAGGACGCAGAGGTTCCGGACCTGATCGGCGACGGCTGCCGGCTGCTGTTCGTGGGCATCAACCCGGGCCTGTGGACCGCGGCGACGGGCGCGCACTTCGCGCGCCCGGGCAACCGCTTCTACCCGGCGCTGGCCGCGGCAGGGATCGTGGACCACGTGATCGACGCGTCGGACGGGATGCGGCCACAGGACCGGGACGCTCTGCTACGCGCGGGTATCGGGATCACCAACCTCGCGCCGCGGGCGACGGCGAAGGCCTCCGAACTCACCGTCGACGAACTGCGGGCCGGGGCCGAGCGGCTGCGCGACACCGTTACCCGAGTCCGACCGCGGGTCGTCGCCGTCGCGGGGATCACCGCCTACCGCACCGCCTTCGGGCTGCCGAAGGCCACCGTCGGACTACAGCGGGAGCCGTTCGCCGGAGCCGAGCTGTGGGTGGTGCCCAACCCCAGCGGACTCAACGCCCACGAGACGGTGACGAGCCTCGCCGTCGCGTATCGCGCCGCCGCGGAGGCCGCGCACCGGTGATCCGCATCGGTCGGCGTGCCGGAGTAGGGTGGCTGTCACTGGGAAGTTCAGTCAGTTCGGAGTGATTGGCCGTCCGCCGCCAGCCACCGAAGGGGTCCCCGATCCCGCGCCGAACATCTGGTGTCCGACTGCATCGGGGCCGATCATGAACCCAGAACCCCTTCCCGCCGAGCCATCCGAACCGCTGTCGACCACGCCGCCTGTTGGTGCCGATACCGCCGCGCGGAAGGGACTGACGACAGCGGACGCCGATCGGCGATTGACCGACATCGGCCCCAATTCGCTACCCGACACCACCGTGCACCCGTTGATGCAGGCGGTCAGGAAGTTCTGGGCGCCGGTGCCCTGGCTGCTCGAGGCCGCGATCGCGCTGGAGTTGGTGTTGCGCAACATCACCGAAGCGGCGGTCATCGCCAGCCTGCTCATCTTCAACGCCGCGATCGGGCTGTATCAAGAGGGTAGGGCGCCCGCCACGCTGACCGCGCTCAAGTCTCGTCTGGCGCTCAATGCGTCGGTGCGGCGGGACGGGAAGTGGAAGGTGATCGCGTCCGCAGCCGTAGTGCCCGGCGATCTCGTCAAGTTGTCGCTCGGCGCGGTGGTACCTGCCGACGTCGACATCATCGACGGCTCCATCCTGGTGGACCAGTCGTCGTTGACCGGCGAGTCCGAACCCGTGGAGTGCGGGGCCGGCGCCCAGACCTTCGCCGGTGGCCTCGTACAGCGCGGCACCGCCGATGCACAGGTGACGCAGACCGGCCCGCGCACCAGGTTCGGGAGTTCCGCGGAGCTGGTCCGCACTGCGCACGTCGAGAGCTCTCAGCAGAAGGTGGTCCTGCGGATCGTCCGCAACATCGCACTCTTCAACGGAGTGATCATCGTGGTCCTGGTGGCCTACGCGGTCGTGCTCAGGTGGTCGTTCGGAGCGATCGTGCCATTGATCCTCACGGCGATCCTCGCCGCGATACCGGTGGCCCTACCCGCGACGTTCACGCTGGCCGCGGCGCTCGGAGCGCGCGCGCTGGGGAAGCTCGGCGTCCTCCCCACCCGGTTGTCCGCCGTCGACGAGGCGGCGTCCGTCGATGTCCTTTGCGTGGACAAGACGGGCACTCTGACGATGAACCGGCTGTCGGTAGACACCGTGACGCCCATGCCCGGCTACGACGAGGCCCGCGTGATCACCTACGCGGCGCTGGCCAGCGACACCGGTGGTCAGGATCCTGTGGACGCCGCCATTCGCGCATGGGAGTCGCAACACCGGACGATGCGCCCTCCGACCTTGAAGCGGTTCATCCCGTTCGACCCCACCAACAGACTGTCGGAGGCCACGGTCAGCGGCCACGATGGCGATCTGCGGGTGGTGAAAGGCGCATTCGACACCGTCATCGCCCTGTCCCTTCCCGCGGCCGCGGCGACGGCGGCAGTCGGTGAACTGGAGACGCGCGGCCTCCGGGTACTCGCCGTCGCGGAGGGACCGGTCCACGCACGCATGACGGTGATCGGGCTCATCGCCCTCAGCGATCCTCCGCGCGCGGATTCGTCGGCCCTGATCGCCGAGCTCGCCCACATGGGCGTACGCACGGTGATGGTGACGGGCGATGCCGCTTCGACCGCGAGCAGCATCGCCCGCACGGTGGGCCTGGACGGCGCGGTCTGCCCGGCCGGTCCCCTGCCCGAGTCCGTGCGTCCTGAACAGTTCGCGGTGTTCGCAGGTACCTTCCCCGAAGGCAAGTACGCGCTCGTCAAGAGCTTTCAGAAATCGGGGCACACCGTCGGCATGTGCGGGGACGGCGCCAACGACGCCCCCGCGCTGCGACAGGCCCACATGGGAATCGCCGTCTCCACGGCCACCGACGTGGCCAAGTCCGCCGCCGGCGTCGTCCTCACCACTTCCGGGCTCGCCGGCATCGTCGCTGCGGTGCGCGAAGGCCGGCTGACCTACCAGCGAATCCTCACCTACACGCTCAATTCGCTGACCAAGAAGATCACCAATGTCCTCTTCATCACCCTCGCGCTCCTCATCACCGGGCACGCCATCCTGACGCCGATGCTGATGGTCATCATCATGATCACAGGCGACTTCCTCGGTATGGCGGTGACGACCGATCATGTCCGCCCGTCGGCGGCGCCCAGCGTGTGGAGGATCGGCAGCCTCACCAAGGCCGGGGTCGTGATGGGCGCCTGCTTCCTGGCGTTCTGCACCGGCACCCTGCTGGTCGGCAAGTACGCACTCGGTCTGGGGATCGGTGGACTACAGACCCTGGCAGTGGTCACTCTCGTCTTCGGTGGCGAGGCGGTGCTCTACTGCGTTCGAGAACGTCGACACCTGTGGAAGTCGGTCCCCAGCAGTTGGATGATCATCGCTTCGGTGGCCGACGTGGTGATCATCTCCGCACTCGCGATCTGGGGGATCGAGATGCGGCCGCTCGCCGTCGGGGTCGTCGCGGCCGTTTTCGGCGCCGCTGTGCTCTTCGCACTGCTCATCGACCTCGTCAAGGTGCCGACGTTCCGGCGGTTCGGGATCTTCTGACTCAGCACTCAATCATGCTGCACGACAACGGCGTACGAGCCGATTCCGACGAGACGTGTGCCCGGTACCCGGCCGTCTGCGAGAACGAGTGCGGTGACGTCGCCGGAGCGGGGGTCGAACTCGACGTCGTCCACCCTGCCGAGCTCGTCGCCGTTGGTATCCAGGAGTCGCTTACCGAGCGCCCTGTGGTCCTTGCCGCACAGGCCGACCAGGTCCGGGGGTGTCTCGGTGAGCTTCTCGGCGCCGGAGACGATGACGGCGTCGACACCGAAGGCATCGACGTCCGACCAGCGCAGGGTATCCCCGTGGTCGGTCTTCTTCAGCGTCATGCCGACGACGGACCGGACCCGCGGGTCGATCACCAGTTCGTCGATCTTGCCGACGGTGGCCGCGGTGGTCGCGCTCACCACCTGCCGCCCAACCGTTTCGGAGAAGCGCATCAGCGGGATCCTTCCAACTGGGCACGGAACGCGAGGACGGCGGCGCCGAACCCCGCGAGATCGTCAGCGACGAAGTCTTGGGCGACGGCTGGGACGATCAAGTGCTCGCCGGACGCAGCCAAGGCGTCGGGTAATGGAACAAACATTCGGGTTCCCTTGGTGCCCAAAGCTTCCGAGGCTTCGATCTCGTACCCGACCACATCGCACCGCCCCGCGTGGGACCGATCGACCGCGATGACGACATCCACTACGGTGCCGAGGTCGATACCGGAGTCGGTCAGGACCTGCGATTGCAGGACATCGCCGCCGCTGCCACCCGCGGACACCGAGGCATCTAACAGTCGTTGTGCCGGCTCCAACACGCTCTCGTCCCTGATCATCACCGCATCCCGACCCAATGCGGCGACCGCACTCCAGGGCAGGCTCTGCTTCGACGGCCCCGAGAACATGCCCCGACCGGACAGGGTGAACCCGGCGACCGCCCCGCCGCCGGCGGCGAAGACGAGGTCCCTGATCTGGGCGACGTCCTCACCGGCCATCGTCACCACGCACCGCTTGGTCACCTCGGAGGTCCGCATCAGCCTCATGAGCCACCGCCCGAGCGGCGGCGGCCCGGTTCGATGACGGCCCCACCTCGCCGTCGCCGCGACTGAACGATCAGCACAGCGCCCACCAGCAGGGCGATCACGACGACGACCACGATCAAGATCACTAACCACATGGGGACCTCCTGGATCCGATACCGGTTGCGAGCGGTTACCGGCGGCGTCAGCCGCCGTCATTCGAGCCTGCGAGCGGGGTCTCCGAGGGACAGGACGCCCACGACGTGGTCGATGCCGCGGGCACACCGGACGCAGTCGCGATCGGCGGCCTCGATCGCGTGGCGATCGTCTTTCCCCCGGGACCCGCCGGATGCTGTGAGAGTGCCGAGTCGACGTGACTGAGCTGCGGCGATGATGTCGGTCATAGTGATCGCCTGACGGTGAGTTCACCGATGTGTCCGGCGGAGGCTGCTGCCTGGAGCCGACGGCGGACGGCCGACTCTGTTCCGAACTGACTGTCTGATCCAGTGACCCCCAGCTTACGCGCCTGTCGGCTCGGCAACCGGCTGTATAGATGCCGGTGATGTCGGCGCACTGAGAAGCCGGCGGACTACGAATCGGTGGTGCGGGCGCGGGCGCGACGAACCGCCTCGTCGACGACGCGCTGGGCGACGTCGGCGAGTTCGACGTGCTCGGACTGGCTGATCCTGCGCAGGCGCGCGAACGCGGCGAGGACGACCCTGCCATCTCCGGGTGGACATGGCCGGCGGACGCGCACGGAGGCCGCGAGACGTCCTAGACCTGCTCCAGGTCCACGTCACGGGTCTCGCGCATGGTGAGCAGTGCCAGCAGCGTCAGCACGCCCGTGATCGCGAGGTACACACCGACCCAGAAGACGCCGTACGACGACACCAGCCAGGTGGCGATGAACGGGGCGACCGCCGCGCCGAGGATCGATGCGAAGTTGTACGAGATGCCACTGCCCGTGTACCGGACGTTGGTGGCGAACAGCTCCGGCAACACGGCGCTCATCGGCCCGAAGGTCAGGCCCATCAGCGCCAGGCCGACGATCAGGAACAGCAGCATGCCGCCGTCGCCGGTGTGCCGCGGGTCGAGCATGACCCCGAACAGCAGGCCGAACACGATGATCCCCGTGGTGATCACGAGCAGCACGATGCGCCGACCGAAGCGGTCGGCGAGCCAGCCGGAGACGGGCACCAGACCGGCGAAGAAGAGTACCGCGACGAGCTGCAGCTCCAGGAAGTCGACGTAGCTGATGGCGAGCTTGGCCCCGCTGTGGTCGGCCACCTTGCCGGTGCCGTACGAGGCGACCCAGGTGGTCACGATGTAGAACAGCGTGTATGTCGCGAGCATCACGAAGGTGCCGATGACCAGCGGCCGCCAGGCGGTGCGGACCACCTCGCCGACGGGCGTCTCGACCCGGCGGCCCTCCTCCACGGCCTTCGCGAAGACCGGTGTCTCGGTCAGCTTGAGCCGCACGTACAGGCCGACGATGACGATCAGCGCCGACAGCAGGAAGGGGATCCGCCAGCCCCAGGTGAGGAAGGCGTGGTTGGTGGCGGCGGTCTTCGCGTCGAAGCCCAACGTCAGCATGATCACCAGGAACACGCCGTTGGCCAGGAAGAAGCCGAACGGCGCACCCAGCTGCGGCCACATCGCGGCCCACGCCCGCTTGCCCTTCGCGGCGGTCTCGGTGGCCAGCAGGGCCGCTCCAGACCACTCACCGCCGAGGCCGAGGCCCTGGCAGAACCGCATCGTGGACAGCAGCGCGGGCGCCCAGTAGCCGACCCGGTCGAAGGTCGGTAGCACCCCGATGAGGAACGTCGCGATGCCCATCGTGAGCAACGAGCCCACGAGCGTCGCCTTGCGGCCGACACGGTCGCCGAAGTGACCGAAGATGATCGAGCCGAGCGGCCGGGCGACGAACGCCAAGCCGAACGTGGCGAACGAGCTGAGCAGCGCCGCGGTCGAGTCCGCCTTCGGGAAGAACAGCGTCGGGAAGACCAGCACGGCCGCGGTCGCGTAGATGTAGAAGTCGAAGAACTCGATCGTCGTCCCCACCATCGAGGCCACGACGATGCGCCCACGTTTGACGGGCACCGGATCGGTGGACGAGGCGATGTCGGACGAGTCGGTCACGATGGACGAAAGTAGCGCCTACCGGCCGGCGCGATATCACCGGGCAGGCGTTCGCAAACTGGGAGCCATCCGCCCGGCGGATCGTGACCTCTGGCACGATATGCATCGACACCAAGGAGGACGACAGTGAGCTTGGACAACAAACCCACCTCGGACACCCCGAAGACCCTGTCCGCGATCCCCCTCACGGATCCGTCGGTCACCAGCGCGGGCGAACCGACTATCGGTGCCCTGGTGCGTGATGCCACTGCTCAGGTCAGCTCGCTGGTACGCGCCGAGGTCGAGCTGGCCAAGGCCGAGACGGTCGCCGAGGTCAAGAAGGCCGCTACCGGCTCCGCGTTCTTCGTGGTCGCCGGCGTGGTGCTGCTGTACTCGTCGTTCTTCTTCTTCTTCTTCCTCGGCGAGTTGCTGTCGGTGTGGCTGCCGCGCTGGGCGTCGTTCCTGATCGTCTTCGTGCTGATGGTGCTGGTCGCGGCCGTGGCCGGCCTGCTCGGCTTCCTCAAGGTGCGCAAGATCCGAGGGCCACGCAAGACGATCGCCTCCGTCAAGGAGGTCCAGACGGTGCTGCAGGGCGCGAAGCGATCCTGACCGCCGCGCGGGGCGAAAGACGGTGAACGCTCCCCCCGACCCGTCGACCGTCCGGTTCGCGGGCCCCTGGGTCCACCACGACGTCCGGGCGAACGGGATCCGGCTGCACGCGGTCGAGTACCTGCGGGCCGACCGTGACTCCCCTAGCGCCATCCGCCCACTCGTCGTGTTCCTGCACGGCTTCGGGGGCTTCTGGTGGAGCTGGCGACATCTGCTACCCCAGGTGCACGACGCCGGCTACCGGGCCGTCGCCGTGGACCTGCGCGGGTACGGCGACAGTGACAAACCACCCCGAGGCTACGACGGCTGGACCCTGTCCGGCGACGCCAGCGGCCTGATCCGCGCGCTGGGGCACACGTCGGCCACGCTCGTGGGTCACGCGGAGGGCGGGCTGGGATGCTGGGCGGCTGCCACACTGCATCCCCGGGCCGTGACGGCGATCGCCGTGATCAGTTCCCCTCACCCCATCGCTCTCAAGCGCTCGGCGCTGCGCAACCGCGGACAGCGCTCCGCAATGCTCGGGCACATGACGTTCGCGCAGCTGCCGCGCATGCCCGAGGACCGGCTGACGCGTGACGACGGTGCCGCTCTGGTCGAATTGATCGCCGAGCGCAGCGGGCCCGCGTGGACCGAGACAGCCGACTACGCGGACGCGATCGCGCGGTATCGCAGCGCAATCCAGATCCCCGGCACGGCGCACTGCGCGCTGGAGTACAGCCGATGGGCGTGGCGCAGCCAGTTCCGGCCCGACGGCAGCCGGTTCGCCAGCCGGATGAACCAGCGGCTGCACATCCCCGTCCTCGCGCTGCGTGGGGAGCAGGACCCGTACATCCTCTCCCAGCCGGTGCTCTCCAGCCACGACTGGGCCGTCGACTACCGGCCTCGGGAGATCGTCGGTGCGGGCCACTTCGCCCACGAGGAGGCTCCGGACGACGCGGGCCCGCAGATCGTCGAGTTCCTACGTTCGCTGCCCGGCCCGCGCCTGCTGAACTGACCCCGCCTCAGCCCTCGATGACGCAGCCCTGCGTCGACACGCGCGCGCTCAGCGTGGGCGCGACGGTGATCGCGGCGTCGACCTGCTTGGCGGTGAGCGCGAAGCCGGTATCGGTGTCGTCGACCGCCACACCGAACACCACGCCGATCACCTCACCGTCGGCGTTGAACAGCGGCCCGCCCGAGTTGCCCGGCCGCACGGTCCCGCGGATCGTGTACACCTCACGCCGGACCTCGCCGACCCGGTAGATGTTGGCACCGTCGAGCACCTGCCGTGACCGGATGCGCGCCGACGACAGGGTGAGCGGCCCACCGCCCGGATAGCCGAGCGCGAACACCGGGTCACCGGACGCGGCGACCGAACTCGCGATGGGCAGGACCGGCTCGTCGAGGCCCGGAACATCGAGGACTGCGAGGTCGGTCTGCGGGTCGAACAGCACGGTGCGGGCGGCGAGCCTCCCGGCCGTGGTGGTCACCTGCACCGCCGTCGTCCCGGCCACGACGTGCGCATTGGTCAGGACCCGGTCGGGTGCGACGACGAAGCCGCTGCCCTCGAGCGCCCGCTGACACCGGGGGGCCTGCCCGTCGATCCGCACCACCGAGGAGACGACGTGAGCGACCGCGGGATCGCTGAACGACATGACCGGCGGCGGGTCGACGTCGACGATCGGGGTCCGACCGAACGGTCCGAGCACGTCCGGCAGCCCGGACGTGTCGACGACCCGGGCGAACTTCTGCGGCAGGTCCTTGACGAACTGCGGTGCCAGACGGTCGACCTCGCCGAGCACGGTGGAACCGCGGACCGCCTTGGACAGCCCCGGTGCGGACGCCGTTGTCAGTGGGATCGCCAGCAGCCATGCCGCGAGCAGCAGCGCGACGCCCTGTACCACGGCGCCGATCAGGCTGTCGATGCGGCGGATGACCCGGTTGCGCAGGGAACTGCGCGCGGCCCGGCCGAGGACCATCCCGGACACCTCACCGATGATGACCAGGCCGGCGAGCAGCGCGATCCCGGCCAGCAGGCGGGTGCGCGAGCCCGAGATATCGGCGATCACGTGCGGTGCGAGCAGCACTCCGGCCGCCGCACCGAGCACGACGCCGACGAACGCGAGCGTTGACGCGACCGCACCCTGCCGGTAGCCGGAGACCGCCGCGACCAGCACCAGGGCGAGGACGATGACGTCGACCCACGCCGACCCGCTCATCCGCCGGGCCGATCAGCGGTGGCGGCACCTGCGTCCGCCCATGCGGCAGCCCGGCGCGCGGCGGCGTGCAGTTCGTCGTTCAGGCTCCGGACGTCGCGGGTGTCCCAGGGGATCTCCCATCCGGCGGCGGTGATCAACGCGTTGAGCAGCCCCCCGGTGAAACCCCAGACCAGCATCGGGCCCGCCGCGAACGCGGGCCCGGAGTAACCGGCCTTTCGCACCATGAACCGGTTTGCGGGGTCGACCAACTCGCGCAGGGGCACGCGCCGGACCAGCGCCGTCTCGCCCGGGTCGACCACGCCGACCGGGCTGGGCCGGGTCGTCGTCGCGAGTACGGGCGTCACGACGAACGACGAGACGGGCACGTCGAGCGGGTCGAGCGTCGCCAGCACCTGCACCGTGTCGGGCGCGAGCCCCGTCTCCTCCCACGCCTCCCGCAGGGCGACGGCCACATCGTCCGCGTCACCGTCGTCGCGCTTGCCGCCAGGGAACGCCACCTGGCCCGAGTGCTGACGCAGGGCGGTCGCGCGCTGTGTCAGCAGGACGGTCGCGTCCGCGGGCGGCGTCGAGGGACCCGACACGCCGGCCTCCGAGCCCTCGAACAGCATGAGGACCGAAGCGAGCCGCGGACGGCGGACGGTGAGCGCGGCGGCCACGGCGCCGCCGCGATGGCGCATATGCGCGGGCACCTCGGGCAGCGCGCCGAGCAGCTGGCGCATCCAGACCGGCGCCGAATCGACGGATACACGCACGTCGGGGCTCACAGATCCACCCCCAGCTCGGCGCGGACCACACCCACGATGTCGTCGACGGAGGTGAACGGGCGGGCCTGCACCCCTGCCACACTGCCATCTGCGCGCACCAGGACGGTGGTCGGATACACGCGCGGCGCGCCGGCGGCGGTTCCGACGCGGCCAGTCGGGTCCTCGACGGTGGGCAGGTGCACGCCCAGCCCGGTGAGCAGGTCCAGAGCGGCGCTCTCGTTCGGGTCGGCGTGCACGGTGAGAACGGTCACGCGGCCGGCTGCCCGTTTCGCGAAGCCGGCGAGAGCCGGCAGCTCCACGCGGCAGGGCCCGCACCAGTACGCCCAGATGTTGACCAGCGCGGGCCGTCCCGCCAGCGCCCGGCCGACGTCCACCGGGCGACCGTCCGACAGACACGTGAGGGTGAGACCGGCGAGCGGCCCCATCGCCGCCGGTTCATCGGAGTCCGCGCCGACGGTGCCGGTGCCGTCGGGCGTGCACGGCTGCAGACGCGCGCGGCTGCGGGCGGCCGCGAGCTCGCCCGGGGCCGAGGCCACCGTCCCCGTCGGGGCCGACGGTGCCTGATCCGCCCCGCCCGGATGTTGCGGGCGGATGGCGACGACCAGCGCGACGAGGACGACCGCGCACACGATCACCCACTTCGCCGACGCGCTGAGCCGCACCGGCCGCGGTCGCGTCACGTCCGCTCCTCGCGGACGCCGACCCCGCGGGCCCCCCGTCGGCGCGCCGGGCGCGGGATCTCGGTCGCCAGCTCGAGCAGGTGCTCCCGTTCGGGTCCCTTGACCAACGGTGCGGCGAGCGCGGGATCGATCGGACCGTCGACTCCGTAGGAGGGGCAGTCGGCGGCGAGCACGCAGACGCCGCACGCCGGCTTCCGGGCGTGGCACACGCGCCGGCCGTGGAAGATCACCCGGTGCGACAGGTCCGTCCACTCGCGTCTCTCGATGAGCTCACCCACGGCGCGCTCGACCTTCACCGGGTCCGTCTCCGCTGTCCAGCCCCACCGCCGTACCAGCCGCCCGAAGTGGGTGTCGACGGTGATACCGGGGATCCCGAATGCGTTACCGAGAACCACGTTGGCGGTCTTCCGGCCGAATCCGGGCAGCGTGATCAGGTCCTCGAGGCGGTTCGGGACCTCACCGTCGAACCGCTCGACCAGCGCCTGGCCGAGACCGATGATCGAGTTCGCCTTGTTGCGGTAGAAGCCGGTGGGCCGGATCAGCTCCTCGAGTTCCATCCGGTCGGCGCCCGCGTAGTCGGCAGCGCTGCGATACCGCCCGAACACCGCCGGTGTGACTTGATTCACCCGCACGTCGGTGCACTGCGCAGACAGGATCGTCGCCACCGACAGTTCGAGCGGATCACGGAAGTCGAGTTCGCAGTACACATGCGGAAATGCGGCGGTCAGCGTCCGATTCATGCGCCGGGCGCGCCGCACCAATCCGAGGCGGGTCTCCTGCTCGCGGGGCACGGTAGACCATATTAACGACGCAGCCGTGCGCAGTTCGTTGCCGATCCGAGACCTTGGCTGTGTTTACTTACCCGGGTGCAAGGACTCATAGGGCTGCTCTTCCCGGTGCTGCTGATGTTGTTCGCGCTCGCCATGGAGAAGGTCGAGGCGCGGGTGACGCGTCCGCGGCGCGCGACGCTGGACGTTGTCGAGTACGACCGCCCCGACGCGGAGACCCTCGCAACCATCGGCCTGCCAGCCGCCGTGGACCTCCACGAACTGGATCACGCCCCCGGCGAGGCGCAGGCGAGCTGACCGTCGGGCGGCGGCCCCGACAGGGCCGGACAGCCGAACCACCGGCGGGGTGGACGGCGGATCGTGGCTGTGTGCAGGTAGCTTTGTCTCAGCTGCGTGTGGAATGCACCACTCGGAACTGCGAAGCACCGTAAACTCACAGCGCCGCGTGCATCAGCAGCGTCACACACATGGTCGTCACGTACATAGATGAGGAACGAGGTAACCCCCGTGGACGAGGTCCTGGCGCGGGCCGGCATATTCCAGGGTGTCGAGCCCGCCGCGGTCGAGGCACTCATGAAGGACCTGCACCCGGTCGACTACCCCCGCGGGCACGTGATCTTCAATGAGGGTGAGCCGGGCGATCGCCTGTACATCATCCTGTCGGGCAAGGTGAAGCTCGGCCGCCGGTCGCCGGACGGCCGCGAGAACCTGCTGTCGGTGATGGGCCCGTCGGACATGTTCGGCGAGATGTCGATCTTCGACCCGGGCCCCCGCACATCCAGCGCGACCACGATCACCGAGGTACGCGCGATGACGATGGATCGCGAGGCGCTTCGGGCGTGGATCCGCGACCGCCCCGAGATCGCGGAGCAGTTGCTGCGCGTGCTCGCGCGCCGCCTGCGCCGCACCAACAACAACCTCGCCGACCTCATCTTCACCGACGTGCCGGGCCGCGTCGCAAAGCAGCTGCTGCAGCTCGCGCAGCGGTTCGGCACGCACGAGAACGGCGCCCTGCGGGTCACGCACGACCTCACACAGGAGGAGATCGCCCAGCTGGTCGGGGCGTCTCGCGAGACCGTGAACAAGGCGCTCGCCGACTTCGCGCATCGCGGCTGGCTGCGCCTCGAGGGCAAGTCGGTCGTGATCACCGACTCCGAGCGGCTGGCCCGCCGGGCCCGCTGACCCCGGACGCAGCGAAGGCCGCCCCCGCCCGTCGGGAGGCGGCCTTCGCCGTTCGGCTGCCGGCTGCGGCCCCGTCAGCCCTCGAGCGGCGCCCCGCCGGCCTCGGCGACCAGGTAGTCCAGCTGCGCACGCACCGACTGCCGGGCGGCCGGCCACACCTTCTTGTCGACGTCGCGGTACACGTGCCGCACCACCTTCATCGGCTTGGCCTCCGCTGCCGTGACGCCCATGTCGTCCAGCGCCCGGCGGACCTGATCGAGCCGATCCGCGCGGTGCGCGACGTAGCCGGCGACGATCGGCGCCGCGTCGGGATGGTCGGGGCCGTGCCCGGGCAGCAGGGACCGCCCGGCGGCGTGCCGGCCGAGCAGGTCGAGGGAGCCCAGATAGTCGGCCAGGCCACCGTCCTTGGGGTCCAGCACGGTGGTGCCGCGGCCGAGCAGCGTGTCGCCCGAGATCAGCGCGCCGGGCTCGGACGGTGCATCGGCCACGTCGACCAGGAAGGAGAGGGAGTCGGCCGTGTGCCCCGGCGTGTGCAGCACAGTCAGGTCCAACCCCGCGACAGAGATCACGTCACCCGCGGCCAGCGGGGTGGCCGTGTTGATGCAGTATTCGGGTAGATACGCACGAATAGGACTGCGCGTCAACGACTCCCACCGCTTGAGCCCGCCGGTGTGATCCTTGTGCCGGTGCGTCACCAAGGTCAGCGCCACGATTCCCGCGGCCTCGGCCACGCGCCGCAGGTGCTTCTTGTCGTCGGGCCCCGGATCCACGACCACGGACTCCGCACGCCCGGGTGCGCGCAGGACCCAGGTGTTGGTCCCCTCGAGCGTCATCACGCTCGGGTTGTCGCACAACAGCACCGACGCGTACGACGTCACCGGGCGCAGCCGGCGCGGCGCGGGATGCTGGAGAGGTGCTTGCTCGCCCATGCGTAGAGCGTACGACCGGGTACGCACGCCGGCACCCGCGCGGGTGGGCGAGACCCGCGCGGGCAGCGGCTATCCGACCTGGACCGTGAGTTCGACCTCGACGGGCGCCCCGAGCGGGAGTTCGGCGACACCCACAGCGGAGCGGACATGCCGACCGGCGTCGCCGAAGATCTCACCGAGCAGCAGCGATGCACCGTTGAGCACCGCCGCCTGGTTGGAGAAGCCCGGAGCCGAGGCGACGAAGCCGGTCACCTTGACGATGCGGATCACGGTATCGATCCCGACCAGCGCGTGCACCGCCGCGAGCGCGTTCAGCGCGCACTGACGAGCCGCGGCGACGGCGTCGTCGAGGTGGACGAGGCCCTCCGCGTTCTCGGCGACCTTGCCCCGTGCGACCAGCTCACCCGCAGCGATCGGCAACTGCCCCGAGGTGTAGACGAGGTCGCCTACCTGCGTGGCCGGGACGTACGCGGCGAGCGGCGGCACCAGGTCCGGCAGTGCGATGCCCAGCTCGGCGAGCCTCGCCGACCAGCGCCCGCTCACGCGCCGGGGCCTGTTGGCCGCTTGAGGTAGGCGACGTGCTGCTCGCCGGTCGGCCCGGGAAGGACGGTGACGAGTTCCCAGCCGTCGGCACCCCAGCCGTCCAGGATCTGCTTGGTCGCGTGGGTGAGTAGTGGGATGGTCGCGTACTCCCAGGTGGTCTTATCGGTCATCGACGTCCCTTCTTCGCGTGGTACATGCGTTCACCCTATCGACGCAGTCGCCGGCAGGCGCCCCTATATGCTGCGCCTGTGGTGTCAAGCGAAGGGGCGGATCCCGGGGCCGGTGGTCGGTGGACCGCTGAGCTGCAGCAGGCGCGCCTGCATTTCGTGTCCGGCAAGGGCGGAACCGGGAAATCGACGGTGGCCGCTGCGCTCGCGCTGGCGATCGCGTCGTCCGGGAAGAAGGTGCTACTCGTCGAGGTGGAGGGACGCGCGGGGATCGCACCGAGCTTCGAGGTGCCCGACCTCCCGACGACCGAGCAGAAGATCGCCACCGCCGCGTCGGGCGGCGTCGTGTTCGCGCTGTCGATGGACGTGGAGGCCACTTTCCTCGACTATCTCAAGACCAACTACGGCATGGGGATGGCGGCCCGCGCGCTGCGGCGGATCGGCGCGATCGAATTCGCGACCACACTCGCGCCCGGCCTCAAGGACATCCTGATCACCGGCAAGCTCATGGAGTGCACGCAGCGGCGCGAGGGCGATCGGTACGTCTACGACGCCGTCGTGGTGGACGCTCCGCCCACGGGCCGGATCGGCAAGTTCCTCGATGTGACGCGGGCGATGCGGGACATCGCCAAGGCCGGACCGATCTCCGGGCAGGCCGAACGCGTGGTCGACCTGCTGCACTCACCCGACACCGTCGTCCACCTCGTGACGCTGCTCGAGTCGCTGCCCGTGCAGGAGTCGGCCGAGGCCGCAGCGGAGCTGCGCGAGCTGGACCTGCGCCTGGGCGCAGTCGTGGTGAACCGCGCGCTGCCCCGGTTCCTGCCCGATGACCTGGTGCCCGCGTTCGCGGACGCCCGGGTGGACGGACCCGCGGTGCGCACGGAGCTCGCCGCCGCGGGCCTGACGGTGACCGACGACGCGTTCGCCGGGCTGCTCGCCGAGACGATCGACTACGCGCGGACGCTGCGCGGGCAGGAGGAGGCGCGCCGCGACCTGGACCGCATCGCCGCCGGCGGTCCCGTGCTCGAGCTGCCGCTGCTTCCCGACGGCGTCGACCTGGGCGGCATCTACGAGCTGGCGGATCGTCTGACCAAGGCGGGAGCACGATGAGGCAGCTGGCGCTCGGCTCCGAACTGACCGACCCGGGCACGCGGGTGCTCGTGTGCTGCGGCGCGGGCGGCGTGGGCAAGACGACGACCGCGGCTGCGATGGCGCTGTGGGCCGCGGAACAGGGGCGCCATGTGGTGGTGCTCACGATCGATCCCGCGCGGCGCCTGGCGCAGGCGCTGGGCATCGCGGACCTGACCAACGAGCCGCAGCGGGTCGAGGTCGCGGGCGCCGGGACGCTCGACGCGATGATGCTCGACATGAAGCGGACCTTCGACGAGATGGTCACTGAACATGCGGATCCCGCACGCGCACAAGAGATCCTGGCCAACCCCTTCTACCAGACCATCGCCTCGTCGTTCTCCGGCACGCAGGAGTACATGGCCATGGAGAAGCTCGGCCAGCTGGTGGCGGACGACCACTGGGACCTGGTGGTGGTCGACACGCCGCCGTCCCGCAACGCGCTCGACTTCCTGGACGCACCCAAGCGCTTCGGGTCGATCCTCGACTCGCGGCTCATGCGCCTGATCGCGGCACCGACGCGCGGGGTGGGCCGTGTGCTGTCCGGCGGCATGGGCATCGCACTGAAGGTGGTCTCCACCATCATTGGAAGCCAGATGCTTTCGGACGCTTCGGTTTTCGTGGGTCAGATGGACAACCTCCTGGGCGGCTTCCAGGAGCGCGCCGACCGTACCTACGCCTTGTTGGCGCAACCGAGCAGTCGGTTCGTGGTCATCGCGTCGCCCGAGCACGACACGCTGCGCGAGGCGCACTACTTCATCGAGCGGCTCCGCGCCGAGGAGATGCCG
Source organism: Tsukamurella soli (assembly GCF_039541155.1). Taxonomy (NCBI): domain Bacteria; kingdom Bacillati; phylum Actinomycetota; class Actinomycetes; order Mycobacteriales; family Tsukamurellaceae; genus Tsukamurella; species Tsukamurella soli. Next base: position 56,662 of record NZ_BAABFR010000010.1, on the reverse strand, counting down.
CTCACGGGACTGATCGTCAACCGGACCCACCCGAGCCTCGCCGACATCGCCCCCGAGGCGGCGGAGGCCGCAGCGGCGGCCACCGTGGATCCTGCCGCGGCCGCGGTGGGTCGAGTGCACGCGTGGCGGGCCGCCACTGCGGCGCGGGAGATAGAGCTGCTTCGCGAGTTCGTGCAGCAGAGCCCCGACGTATCCGTCGTCGGGGTGCCGTCACTGCCCTTCGAGGTGTCCAGCCTGGAGGGACTGCAGGCGGTCGCCGAGCAGGTGGTCGGTTAGCGACCCGACCGTGCGGCCGACGGTGGGACCGCGGCGACAGTGGTGTCGGTACCGACGGCACGGGCGTCGGCGCCGATACCCCGTCCGACGCCGACGGCCCCACCTCCGGTTATCCGGATGCGGGGCCGTGTCGATCGCGTGTCAGCCGGCGACGCGCTTGCGGGTGCGCTGGGCCTCGAAGAACGAACGCCAACTGGTGACTTCGGGATGCTGACGCAGGAGTGCGCGGCGCTGACGCTCGGTCATGCCACCCCAGACGCCGAATTCCACACGGCTGTCGAGGGCGTCTGCGCCGCACTCGAGCTGCACCGGGCAGTGTCGGCAGATGGTCGCCACCTTGCGCTGGGCGGCGCCTCGGACGAACAGCTCATCAGGGTCGACCTCGCGGCATTTCGCCTGGGAGACCCAGGCCAGGCGGTCCTCGTCCTCCGTGAGTGCGCGTCCAAGGTTAGTCATGGTCGGTCCCCTCTCCCGAGTGCATCGTGCGTGGTTCCTGCACTGCGACCCGCGCCCCTTCGTAGGGGCTCTCCGGCCGCGCACCACACCGTCTGCAATAGTGTTACCTGAATCACAGAACAACATCAAGTTCGCGGGCGAGGTAATTCGACACAGTGGTACAAGAAATCCGGTACGCCCGTCCGGTTACCGGCCGCAGTTGCGACGTGCCCACGCGCCCCTACACAGCGGCTACCGCACCCAGTCCAGGTCGGCACGTATCCTGATGGGCGTGTCGAAACAGAAGACGATCGCCTGGCTCATCGGGTGCTGCCTGTTGGCGGGCCTCCTGGTGGCCGGAGTCCTCTTCCCATTCATCGGTGGGGCGGGCCTGGTATCCAACCGCGCTGCGGACACCGTCGACAACATCTCGTCCGAGTTGCTCCAGGGCCAGGTGCCCGAGGTGACGACGGTGACCGACAGCACCGGTGCACCGATCGCGTACCTCTACGACCAGCGGCGCGTGCAGGTTCCGTTCGATCAGATCTCGCCCAACATGGTGCGCTCGATCATCTCGATCGAGGACAAGCGGTTCATGGACCACGACGGTGTCGACTGGCAGGGCACCGTCCGCGCGTTCCTGAAGAACTCGTCGGCGGGCGAGGTACAGCAGGGCGCGTCGACGCTCGACCAGCAGTACATCAAGAACTACCAGCTGTTGGTGCTGGCGCGGTCGGATGCCGACCGGCGCGCGGCGACCGAGACGACGCCCGCACGCAAACTGCGCGAGGTGCGCATGGCGCTCACGCTCGAGCGGACACTCGAGGAGCAGGCCAAGCAGGAGAAGCACGTCGACGACGCGCAGGCCAAGGTGATCGCCAAGGAACAGATCCTGGCCCGCTACCTGAACCTGGTGCCGTTCGGCAACGGCGCCTACGGCGTCGAGGTCGCAGCGCAGACCTACTTCGGCAAGCACGCGTCGCAGCTGACCATCCCCGAGGCGGCGATGCTCGCCGGCATGGTGCAGTCGAGCTCCGCGCTCGACCCGTACACGAATCCGCAGGGCGTGATGACACGCCGCAACACGGTGCTCGACACGCTGATCCAGAACTTCCCCGACAAGGCCGCCGAGTACGAGCAGGCCAAGTCGACCCCGCTCGGCGTGCTGCCCCATCCGAACACGCTGCCCAACGGCTGCATCTCGGCGTCCGGCAACCGGGGCTACTTCTGCGACTACGTGCTCCAGTACCTGGCCCAGGCCGGGCTGTCGCAGGACCAGGTCATGCGCGGCGGGTACACCATCCGCACGACGTTGGATCCTCGGGTCCAGAACTCCGTCCAGGCCAGCGTGGTGGACGCAGCGAGCCCCACCCTGCCGAACGTCGCCGAAGTGCTGAACATCATCAAGCCCGGCTCGAAGTCCCACGACGTGCTCGCCATGGTCTCCAGTCGCACCTACGGTCTGGACGCCGACAAGTACCAGACAGTCCAACCCGAGCCGTTCTCCCAGGTCGGTGACGGCGCGGGATCGACCTTCAAGATCTTCACCGTGGCGGCGGCATTGGAGAAGGGCATGGCCGCCGACACGACGCTGGACGTCCCCTCGTACTTCTCGGTCAAGGGGTTCGGAAACGGTGGCGCCGAGGGCTGCCCTGCCGACTACTACTGCGTGCACAACGCCGGCAACTACGCGTCGTCGATGTCCCTGACGCAGGCACTGGCGACGTCGCCCAACACGGCCTTCGTCAAGCTGATCACGCAGGTCGGTGTCACCCCCGCCGTCGACATGGCCGTGCGGTTGGGACTCCGGTCCTACACCGAGCCGGGTAGCTCCGGCTACGGCTCCACGAGCCTCGCCGACATGTTCAAGAAGCAGAACCTCGCGTCGTTCACGCTGGGCCCGACCGCCGTGAACGACCTCGAGCTGTCGAACGTGGCGGCCACCCTCGCATCGCACGGGGTCTGGTGCCCCGCCAACCCGATCCAGTCGATCACGCAGGTCAAGCGCAACGGTGACGGCTCGCCGGTCCTGGACAAGAACGGCGTGCCGGACACGACACCGGTACCGTTCCAGTCGCAGCCGTGTGAGCAGGTGATACCCAGGGGCCTCGCCGACACGCTGGCGAACATCTTGAGCCAGGACCACCTGGGCGGCGGCACGTCGGCCGGCTCCGCGAGCCGGGCCGGATGGACGCTCCCGGTCTCGAGCAAGACCGGCACCACGGAGACCTACCGCTCCGCCACCTTCCTCGGCTTCACCAACACCATGGCCGGCGCGAGCTACGTGTACAACGACGGCAACTCCCCCGGCCCGGTCTGCACGTCGCCGCTCCGTTCCTGCGCAGACGGCAACGTCTACGGCGGCAACGAGCCGGCGCTCGCATGGTACGAGGGGATCAAGCCGATCGCGACGATCTTCGGCCCCGTGGCCCTGCCGCCCGCCGATCCGCGCTACATGAACGGCTTCGGGCCCGGCAAGATCCCCAACGTCGTCGGCCTCGATGTCGCTAGCGCCACACGGACGCTGGCCGCCGCCGGTTTCAAAACCACCACGAACTACACCGACAGTTCGTCGGCCGCCGATACCGTCGTCTCCACGACCCCGTCGGGCTTCACAGTCCCGGGCGCGACGGTGACGTTGACGCTGTCGAACGGGATCGCGCCGTACACGCCGCCGCCGTCGCCGCCGGTCGTGTCGGCACCGTCGGGCCCCGCTATCCACACCAACCCGCGGGGCGGCACCACGTTCACGATCCCCGGGATCGGGCAGTTCACGGTGCCCGGGCGGCCGCAGCACCGCTGACGGTAGCGTGTCTCGGGACGAGCGCCCGTCGCCTGGTTGAGCGCGATCGGTAAGGCGCGCAACGCAGGTCCGGAGGGAGCAGACAAGACATGCAGGCCTACTTCGTACGCACCGGCCGCGACACGTTCCGCGCCACCGAGCACGTGGGCGGAGCCTGGAACACCGATGAGCAGCACATCGCTCCGGCGCTCGGCCTGCTGGCACACGCGGTCGAGACCGATCGGGACGCGCGGCGCGACGACGGCCTGGTGCTCGCCCGGCTCTCCTACGACATACTCGGCACGCTCCCCGTCGACGAGGTGGCCACGACGGTGACGGTGCTCCGCCCGGGCCGGACGATCGAGCTGGTGGAGGCGACGCTGGCACACGGGGGCCGCGACACGGTGCGGTTGCGTGCGTGGCTGATGCAGCCCCGCGACACCGCCGCCGTGGCGGGCACCGCGCTCGCCCCGATCCCCGGGCCGGCCGGCGTGCCCGAGTGGGACGGATCGACTCTCTGGCCCGGTGGCTTCATCGCGTCTGCGCACATCCGGCGACAGCAGGACGAGCCGGGTCGCGCCGTCTTCTGGGTCCGCACCGACCTACCGTTGATCGCAGACGAGGCGGTGAGCGGAACCGCCACCGCCGCAGGGCTGTTCGACATCGCGAATGGGATGACGGTGCGCGCCGACCCACGCGCCGTCGCCTTCCCGAACGTCGATCTGACAGCGCATCTGTTCACGCCACCGCGCGCCGGATGGTTGGGCTTCGACACGCGCGTCTCGTTCGGCCCCGACGGCCTGGGGTTGACGCAGTCGGTCCTGCACGACGAGGCCGGGCCGATCGGGTCGCTCGCGCAGACCCTGACGGTCCGTCCGTGACTACTTGGGCGGCATCCTGATTCCGCCGTCGACGCGCACGACCTCGGCATTCATGTACGAGTTGAGCAGCAGCTCGAGCACCATCGAGGCCAATTCCTCGGGCTGCCCGAGGCGGTGCGGATACAGGACGCTCTGGCCGAGCTTGGCCTTGAACGCCTCAGCCACGTCACCCTGGCCGTAGATCGGGGTGTCGATCAGGCCGGGTGCCACGGTATTGACGCGGATGCCCGCGGCGGCGAGGTCCCGAGCCACCGGCAGCGTCATCCCGACGATGCCACCCTTCGAGGCCGAGTACGCCGCCTGCCCGATCTGACCGTCGAAGGCTGCGACGCTCGCCATCGACACGATCGCACCCTTCTCGCCCGTGCTGGTGGGCTCTCCGCGCGACATCGCAGTGGCGGCGATTCGGATCGCGTCGAAGGTGCCGATCAGGTTGATGGCGATCACTTTCGAGAACGCGGCCAGGTCGTGCGCCGACGAGTATCGGCCGCCGCGGCCGATGGTCCGTTGGGCCGAGCCGATGCCGGCCGAGTTGACCAGCACGCGCAACGGGCCGAGCTCGAGGGCACGCTCGACCGCGTCCTCGATCTGCTCGGTCTTGGTCACGTCGACGGTGGCGAATACGCCGCCGATCTCCTCGGCGAGCGCCTGGCCCTTGTCCTCCTGCAGGTCCGCGATCACCACGTGGGCACCCTTCGCGGCCAGCCCGCGAGCCACCGCAGCCCCGATGCCCGATGCCCCACCCGTGACCACGGCGCTGCCGCCAGCAATATCCATGCGGCGGATGTTACTCGACGTTCTCTTACTGACAACAGGATCGAGGCGATCCGTGGCGGTGTCGGGAGGAGCCGCGCACCTGGCCCACGCCGCCGAGGGGGCCTAGGCTCGTCACATGACCGGTCTTGCGAACCCGTTCTTCTCCTGGGTGTGGCCGAAGCTCGTGCGGCACGAGCCGGATTCGCTCGTAGCGCTGCGGGTGCGCAACCTGGCCGGGCTCTCCGGGCGGGTACTGGAGGTCGGCGCGGGGACGGGGTCGAACTTCCCGCACTACCCACCGGAGGTCGCCGAGGTCGTCGCACTCGAACCCGAGGCGGCGTTGCACGAGCTCGCGGCCGCGGCCGCCGCTGCGGACTCGCGGATCGCGGTGCGGCACGAGACGCTCGCGGAGTTCCAACCCGAGACCCCGTTCGACGCGGTGGTCTTCTCCCTGGTCCTATGCTCGCTTCCCGACCCCGCCGAGGCTCTCGGACAGGTGCGACGGTGCCTCAGCCCCGACGGTGAGCTGCGCTTCCTCGAGCACGTCGCCGCGCCGGGGCCGATGGGGGCGGCCCAGCGGGTCGCGGACGCCACGCTGTGGCCGCGGGTGTTCGGCAACTGCCACACCCACCGCGACGCGGCCGCCCTGGTGAGCAGCGCCGGGTTCGAGGTGCGCACGCGCACGGAATCGTGGCTGTATCCGCAGTGGGTGCCGATCCCGACATCGTTCGTGGTGCTCGGGCGCGCCGGCGCCGCGTGACCCGACCGGGGTACGACGTCCTCGCCGATCGGTACGCGGAAACCTTCCCCGACGCGTACTCGACGACGCTGGAGCGCCATGCGGTGTATGCGTTCGTCGACACGATCCGCGCGTCCGGCCGGACCGGCCCCGTGGTCGACGTCGGGTGCGGGCTCGGACATGTGGCTGCCGACCTGGCCGAGCACGGTATCGATGTCGTGGGTGTAGAGCCCAGCGCAGGCATGCTCGAGCTGGCGAAATCCGCGCATCCCGACCTGCGCCTGATCCGCGGCGATGCATTGCTCGACGGTGTCGATCTGGGTGCCGCATCGGGAATCCTGGCCCGGTACAGCCTGATCCACCTCCCGCCCGATGAGGTGTCGACGGTGCTGCACGACTGGAGCACGCGCCTTCGGCCGGGTACACCGGTGCTGCTGGCCGGGCAGGCACGGGACGCGCCCGGCGTTCAGGAGTTCGACCACGCCGTCACACGCGCGTGGCGCTGGCACCCGTCGACTCTGGCCGAGGCCATGCGCGACGCCGGCCTGACGGAGCTGTGGCGCACCGTTTCCCGTCCCGACGAGACCCACCGCTTCCCGGACTACCACCTACTCGCCGTCGCATCCGGTTCCGGGTAGCGCCGCCGGACCGCACCGGTGTCGGCCGGCCCGTCGATGCGTCGCTCAGTCGTCGCGGCGGCGTCACTCGCCGACTACCAGCACCAACCTACCTCGCACGTGGCCGCCCTCGCTGACGCGATGTGCGTCTGCGATCTCGGCGAGCGGGAAGACCCTGTCGACCGGAAGCCAGAACCTCCCCGCCTCGATCAGGTCGCCCACCTCTGCGAGAGCGTGGAAGCCGTGACCATCGGTGAATCCGTTGCTGAACCGCACACCGTGCTCATGAGAGCCCTCGAAGTCAGCGAGCGTCACCACATTCGCGGAGTCCCCGGAGAGTTCGATCAGCTGGGGCAGGACGCCGCTACCCGCGACATCGAGCGCTACATCGACACCGTCGGGGGCGAGCGCGCGCACCTGCTCGACCATGCCTGGACCGTAGGTCACGGGCTCCGCGCCCAACGAGCCGAGGTAGGTCTGGTTGGCGGCACTGGCGACGCCGATCACGCGCGCACCGCGCGCGACCGCGAGTTGGACTGCCGTACTGCCGATCCCGCCGGTGGCGCCGTTGACCAGCAACGTGCTTCCGCCCGCGACCCCGAGCTGGTCGAGCGCACGGGTTGCGGTTTCGAGGGCGACTGGCAGTGCCGCGGCATCCACGAACCCCAGCGACGGGGGGATGTGCGCGCGGTGGGTCAGCAGGGCCAGCTCGGCTGCTCCCGCGCCGTCGTCGGAGACCCCGAACACTCGATCGCCGACGGCTGCGTCTGTCACGCCCTCGCCCACCTCGTCGACCACACCTGCGACATCGCGACCCGTCGTCTGCGGGAGCCCTGCACCGAATTTCAGTGCGCCCGAGCGGATCTTGGGATCCGTTGCACTGATCCCGACCGCGCGCACGGTGATCCGCACCTGACCGGGACCCGGGTGGGGGTCGGGAAGATCCACGATCCCCAGGACCTCGGGACCACCGAACCGGCTGAACTGTACTGCTTTCATCATGATCCTCACTTCACGACGCGGGCGTCTGCCCGTCGACTCGAATCTGGGGCGACCGCCAACGGGCCGCTGCGGAACAGGAGGCCGGTCAGCACGGCGCCCCCGAGGAAGAGCGCTGCGGCGACCCAGAAGACCAAGTGGTAGCTGACGAGGGTCGCGTCGACGATCGTGGCCGGGTCTGGGCGAGCCGGCGTCGCGGCGTGCGTGTCGACGTAGTCCGCGATCGTCGTCACGCTCAGGGAGCTGAACACGGCCAGTCCGATCGAACCACCGATCTGTTGGGCGATGTTCACCATCGCCGAGGCGACGCCCGCCTCGTGGGACCAGACCCCGCTGGTCGCCGCGTTCTGTCCCGGGCCGAAGATCGATCCCAGCCCGAGACCGATCATGAGGAGCGCAGGCAGTACGCCTCCCGAATAGCTGGATGCTGCTCCGATACCGGTGAGCATCGCCATCCCGATCGCCGCGAAGAGACATCCTGCGGGCACCAGCGGACGCGGTCCGACGCGTGGCAGAAGCACCGTTCCGGAGACCACCGCACCGACCATCACCAGGCCGACCATGGGAAGGAATGCCACGCCGGTCTGCAGCGGCGAGAACCGCAACGTCTCCTCGAGGTAGTAGGTCAGGAACAGGAACACCGCGAAGCCGCCGATTCCCGAGATGCCGATCGCCAGATATGCCGCGCCTCGGTCACGGTCGAGGATCACCGGGAGCGGGAGCAGCGGATTCCCCACGCGCCGCTCGATCAGCACGAAGACGATCACGAGCGCGACTCCGGCGATCACCGGCCCCAGCGTCCAGAGGTCGTTCCAGCCCTTCGACGCGGCGTTGCCGAGTCCGTATGCGATGCCGACCAGGCCGAGGACCGCCGTGACCGTCCCCGTGATGTCGAGTCGCGTGTGCTCCCGACGACCATCGTCGGAGAGGAAGGTCAGTGCTCCGATGAACGCCACTACGGCGATGATCAGGTTCACGTAGAGACACCACCGCCACGACAGATCCTGGGTGAGGACTCCGCCGAGCAACAGCCCCAACGCACCACCGGCGCCTGAGACCGCGCCGAAGACTCCGAAGGCACGACCGCGCTCGTCGGCGTCGTCGGCGAAGGTCACCGAGACCATCGACAGCGCCGCCGGTGCGAGGATCGCGGCGAACGCCCCCTGGGCGACACGCGCGATCAGCAGCATCTCGAACCCGCTTGCGGCCCCGCCGGCCGCCGAGGCGGCCGCGAACCCGGCGAGCCCGATGATGAACAGCCGCTTCCGTCCGAAGAGGTCCGCGAGCCGTCCGCCGAGCAGAAGCAGGCTGCCGAACGCCAGCGCGTACCCGGTCACCACCCACTGCCTGTCGTCGGTTGAGAACCCCAGTTCGCGTTGGGCGGTCGGCAGCGCGATGTTCACGATCGTCGAATCCAGGATGACCATCAGCTGCGCGAGACTCAGAACGACGAGGGCGATCCATCGGTTCGCGACACGAGGCCCACCGCCTCCTGCGCCGGCGTCCAGTGCGCCGAGGGCGAGTCGCCGATCGGCTGCTTCCGATGAGGCCACCGTCCCCACCTCCTCACCATCGATACATTTATTGACTGCTGACACATTGACTTATCGTCGGTAAGTTACCGTACCACTGATATGTACGAACGTCACGCGGGTAAGCTCTACTTTCATGACCACCGGACGACCCCACACGGGCGGAACCCGACCACCGTCGGCCGACGCGGGCGCCGACGACGTCCTGTGGCTTCGCAGTGGGGCGGAGCGGTCGCCGCGTCGCGTCGCGCCACTCACCCTCGAGCGGATCGTCACCGCGGCGGTCGCCGAGCTCGATGCGCACGGCGCGGAACGGTTGACGATGCGTCGGCTCGCCCAGCGTCTGGGCGTGACCTCGACGGCGCTCTACTGGCACGTCGCGACCAAGGAGGACCTGCTGGACCTCGCGGTCGACAACATCGTCGGCGAGGTATCGATCCCCCAGCCCGGCCCCGATCCGCGCTCTGCGGTTCGTTCGTTGCTGGTCGGATGGCGCGCTGCGATGCTCGCGCACCCGTGGTCGCCCAACCTGCTCGGTCGTCCCCTTCTCGGTCCGAACGTCTTGGCACGGACCGAATTCCTCCAGGCGACGCTGACCCGCACAGGTCTGTCCGGTGCCGACCTGGCGGCCACCTCGCGGCTGCTGTCCAACTTCGTCATCGGAGCCGCGATGACCGATGCCACCTGGCGCCGACTGGACGATCCCACCATCGCCGAGAAGGCGCAGGCACACATCGTCGGCCTACGGGACGTCTACCCCACGCTCAGCACGTCGGGCTTCGCCGAGGGGACCTGGTCCGACGACGACCTCTTCGGTCTCGGCCTCGAGCGAATTCTCAGCACGCTGCCCCGGCCCTGATCAGCTGCTGCGCTGACCGGGTGCCCGGCGCGGCGTCGAGCGCTATCCCTCCCCCCGGACTGTGCCCGTCACCGCTACGTAGCGGGTCCCTGATTCGACTCGTGAACCAGCCTGTCTTCCGCGAGGCTCTCGCGCGCCCGGCGCATCAGAACGCTCCGCTCAGCCGCATTGCGGGTGCGACTCGCCGCCTCGGTGAAGGCCTCGCCGGCCTCGGCGTACCGTCCGGCCCGGAAGAGGAGATCTCCGCGCACGCTCGGGATCAGCGGGGAATCGCCGAGCGCTGCGGGCTCGAGTTCCGCCAGTACCTGCAGGCCGGCGTCGGGGCCGAAGGCCCGCCCGTGCGCGACCGCACGGTTCACGTCGACCACCGGTCCCGGAGCGGCATCGGCCAGGATATCGTACAGAGCCGCGATCCGAGGCCAGTCGGTGTCCGCGGCGGTGGTGGCACGGACGTGCTGAGCCGCGATCGCCGCTTGCAGGTAGTACCGCCCGACCGGTTTGCCGCGGGCGGCGAGTTCCTCTGCGCTGCGCAGCGCTCCGAGGCCCCGACGGATGAGCAGTTGATCCCACCGGCCTCGGTCCTGGTCCGCCAGCAGGATCGGTCGGCCCTCGGCATCGGCGCGCGCGTCCATCCGCGATCCCTGGATCTCCAACAGCGCCTGCAGGCCGTGGATCTCGGGCTCGTCGGGGGCGAGGAGGGCAAGCATACGAGCCAACCGCATGGCCTCGTGAGCGAGCTCGGGTCGCATCCAGTCGTCGCCCGCGGTCGCGGAGTAGCCCTCGTTGAAGATCAGGTAGATCACAGCCATCACGTCGTCGAGGCGACGCTCCCGGTCCTCGCCGCTCGGCAGCTCGAACTCGGCGCGGGAGGTGGTGAGGGTCTTCTTGGCGCGGGAGATCCGCTGGCCCATGGCTTTTTCGGTGACCAGGAAGCCGCGAGCGATCTCGCCGGTGCTGAGTCCGCCGACTACCCGGAGCGTGAGTGCGGCGCGGGACTCCGGGGTCAGCGACGGATGGCAGGACAGGAAGATCAGACGAAGGGCGTCGTCCTCGATGTAGTCCACCTGCTCATCGAGGTCCGGCATAGCGTCCTCCTCCCGCAGGGTGTGCCCGATCTCCGCGGTCTTGCGGCGGAGCGTCTCGGCGCGACGGATCTGGTCGATACCGCGGCGCTGGGCAGTGGTCATCAGCCAGGCCGCGGGATTGTCCGGCACCCCCGAGGCAGGCCACTGCTCGAGAGCGGCGACCAGGGCGTCTTGAGCCAGATCCTCGGCGAGTTGGACGCTGCGGGTCATGCGAGTGAGAGCGCCCACGAGGCGGGCCGATTCGGCCCGCCACGCGGCGGTGATCGCGTCGGCGGCGGTCTGCGCTGGCACCAGGCCAGCGTAGGACCACCGCGCGAGCACCGTCAGGGTGCGGGCTGCTCGGGCCCGTCGGAGATCTGCCGCAGAGTCGCGACCATCGTGACCTCTGGCCAGTACTTCGCGTGCAGGTCGGCGAACTCCTGCTGCTCGGCGACGGCCTGCTCGACGGTGTCGTACTGGAGGATCGCCCACCCGCCGACGATCTCCTTCGCCTCGGCGTACGGACCGTCGACCCGGGTGATCTCGCCCTTACGGACCACGAAGTTCACCGCGTCCTCGGTGCCGTACAGGCCGCCGCCGTCGAGGAACACGCCCTTCGCGGCCTGCTGCCCGATGTAGGTGTCCATCGCGTCGAACAGCGCCTGCGGCGGCGTGCCGACGTTCTCTTCCATCCGTACGAAACCCATGAAACGCGGCATGTCGATCAGTCCTCCTGTAGGTGTGGATCCTCTGCTTGCACGTACGTCGATCGGGCGGCACTCATTTCGACACGCCCCCAGAATCTTTTTCTGTCACCTGGACCTTGCGGAGTGACGCGAATCGAGGCCGGGCAGGTCAGGCCGTCCGTCGTTCGGACCGCGTGGCCGTGCAGGCCGGCATCCCGTTGGGACGGCGAGTCGCATGCCCCGGGAGGCACGTACTCGGAGCGGGGCCACGTGTCGAGAAATCTGACACGTTCTGAAAACGTGTTAGGTTTTCCGATCAATCTTAACGCGTTGTCCGGATGGGTTGAAGGAGCTGACACGTGTCCTGGAATCCGGAAGTGTCCTTCAACGACTTGCCGCCGCTCCCGCCAACCGGACTCGATCTCGAGCCCAAGCCCGTGCTCAAGGCCACCGTCGAGGCCCGGACCGCGCTGGCCACACTTGCTCAGGCCGGCCAACTGCTACCGAATCCCAACATCCTCATCCACGCTGTCCCGCTGCTCGAGGCGCAGGCGAGCTCGGAGATCGAGAACATTGTGACCACGGCTGACGAGCTGTTCAAGCACGCCGAGTCGGGTGGAGGGGACCACGCCACCAAGGAGGCGCTTCGTTACCGGAGCGCGCTGTTGGTCGGCGTTGATTCGATCAGAAGCCGGCCGCTTACAGCCACCACTGCGGCTCGGATCTGCACGGCACTGCAGGGGCGTGAGATGGACGTTCGTGCGGTGCCCGGCACCCGGATCGCCAACCCGACGACCAGGGATATCGTCTACTCGCCGCCGGAAGGGGCCGACCTCATCCGTGAGAAGCTCTCGGCGTGGGAGCGATTCGTCCATGCCGAAGATGACTCGATCCGCTGGTGCGGATGGCTGTGAGCCACTATCAGTTCGAGGCGATCCACCCATTCCACGATGGCAACGGGCGCGCCGGCCGTGTGATCAACATCCTGATGCTGATCGAGGCCGGCCTGCTGCGCGACCCGATCCTGTACCTCTCACGCGCCATCATTGCTCATAAGAACGACTACTACCGACTGTTGCGAGCGGTGACGGCCGAAGACGCTTGGGTCGAGTGGATCCTGTACATCCTGGAGGTTGTCCGCGAGTCGGCCACGTCCACGACGAGGAAGATCAGCTCCATTCGGACGTGTCAGAACGACATCGCCGACCGAGCTCGCGACGCGACAGCGGGGGGTCGCGACGCCCGATTCCTAGCGGTGCTCTTCGAGCAGCCCTACTGCCGCATCAGCACGGTCGTCGAGCGCTGTGAGGTGTCGCGCCAAACTGCGTCGGGCTGGCTGCACTCGCTGGTCTCGGCCGGCCTGCTCCGTGACGTCAAAGTCGGCAGAGAGATTCTCTTCGTCAACCACGAGTTCCTGCACGTCCTGACACGGTCCGAGTGATCGGCTCGCGCGATCTAGGCGTAGAGGCCTGACGCGAGACTGAATCTACTGCGGACCAGCTGCGGACTGGCTCCTCCGGAGCAGCCGCCGGCCCCGGGCACGAGTAAGGCCCCTGACCAGCATCTCTGCTGACCAGGGGCCCTGCCGTCGTCTCGACCAACGAGTCGGGGTGGCGGGATTCGAACCCACGACCTCTTCGTCCCGAACGAAGCGCGCTACCAAGCTGCGCCACACCCCGTTTTGCAACCTGGATGAGCTTACTACAGCGCTCGCATCGACCTGAAATCGCCAGGTCAGGACACCAGGTCGGAACACGGGGTCAGGACAGCGAGGCCGGCGCGGCGAGCTCGGGGCCGACCTCCGCTGCGACGTCCTTGACGGGCGCGCCGATCAGCGTCAACAGGGATGCCTCGGGCCGGCAGAAGGTGCGGAACGGCGCCCACGGGCTGGTGCCCAGACCGGCGCTCACATGCAATCGCATGTGCGAGCCCCAGGCCGACGCGCCCTTGACCCGCGAGCGGTCGAGCCCGCAGTTCGTCACCAACGCGCCGTACACCGGGAGACACAGCTGCCCGCCGTGCGTATGCCCGGCGAGCACGAGGTCGTAACCGTCCTCGGCGAACCGGTCGAGGACCCGCGGCTCGGGCGAATGCGTCAGTCCCAGGCGCAGGTCGACGCTGGCGTCGGCCCGGCCGGCGACGGTGTCGTATCGGTCACGCTCGATGTGCGGGTCGTCGACCCCGGCGACGGCGATCGTGACCCCGCCCACCGTCAGCCTGCGTCGCGCATGGGTGGCGTCCAACCAGCCCCGCTCTGCGAACGCCGCGCGCAGGTCCTGCCAGGGCAGCGGCTCGCCGTGTACCCGCTCGTGGTTCTTGTCGAAGTACTTCGCCGGGTTCTTGGGGGTGGGCCCGAAGTAGTCGTTGGAGCCGAACACGAACAATCCGGGCACGCTCAGCAGCCCATCGAGCGCCTGCACGACCGACGGCACCGCGCGCGGGTGCGAGAGGTTGTCGCCGGTGTCGACCACCAGGTCGGGCTCGAGCTTCGCGAGTTCCTGGACCCAGGCCTGCTTGAGGCGCTGCCCGGGCGTCATGTGCAGGTCCGAGATGTGCAGGATCCGCAGAGTGGGCGAGCCGGGCGGCAGGATCGGCATCGTCTGTTCCCGCAGGGTGAACGCGTTGCGCTCGAATACCGTCGCATAGGCGACGGCGCCCAGACCGGCACCGACGAGACCCGCGCCCGCCCGGGCCACGCCGGCCGGGAGTCCAGGAAGCGGGAGACTGCGCACAGAAACTGCCATTGCCCCAGGATACGCAGCCGGGCGCCACGCCACACCTGCTGCAGCGCCCGCGTACGGTTGAACCCATGTCTGAAGTGAAGACCGCGATCCGTGCCGACCTCAAAGAGGCCATGAAGGCCAAGGACACGCTGGTCACCGGCACGCTCCGGATGCTGCTGTCCGCGATCCAGACCGAGGAGACCTCGGGTACGGCCCACGCGCTCACCGACGACGAGTTCCTCAAGGTGGTGGCCCGGGAGGTCAAGAAGCGCGGCGAGGCGGCCGAGCTGTTCGAGACGAACGGTCGTCCGGAGCTGGCTCATCAGGAGCGCGCCGAGGCCGACGTGATGTCCCGCTACCTACCCACGCAGCTGGGTGACGACGAGGTGGCCGCCTTGGCCGACGAGGCCGTCGCGCAGGTGCGCGCGGAGCTCGGCGCCGAGCCGACGGTGCGCAACATGGGCCAGGTCATGAAGGTCGCGACGGCGAAGGCCGCTGGCGCCGCCGACGGCAAGCGGCTGTCTGCGGCTGTCAAGGCACGGCTGGGCTGATCCGTGGCCCGGACCCGACGGGGACCCGCCGTCCTGCTCTGGGTGCTCGTGTCGCTGGCATGCGGCGCAGGCTCGGCCGCGCTGGCCGTCGCCGGGATCGTGCAGACGTCGGCGCTGCTGGCGGCCGGCGGGCCCGACGGTGCCGCCGGGCTCGTCTCGTCGCCGCTGGGGGTGCGGACGGCCGCGGTGCTCGCGGTATGCATCGCGTCGCTCGTCGTATGTGCGGCGCTCGCCGTGCTGGGGCTACCCGGCCTGTTCGGCGTCCGCTGGGCGGCGGCACTGTTCTGGGCTGCGGCATTCGTGGAGTTCGCGCTGTCGGCCGGCCTGGTACTGCTGGGGTTGCGCCGCAGCTACACGGACGCGACGAGTGTGTACGCGATCGACCACAACGGCCAGCCGATGGCCGGGCTGCTCGCGGTGGCGGCGGCCGCGCTGATGGTGGGCTACGTGCTGGTGCTGGCGCTGACGCGGCGCCTGTACGCGTGGACCCTGACCCGCTGACACCGTACGACACACAGCGAGCCGCCCACCGGAGGGTGAGCGGCTCGACTCGTCGAGCGGACTAGACCGACGTGGTCAGATCGACGTCGATGTTCCCGCGGGTGGCGTTGGAGTACGGGCACAGCTCGTGTGCCTTGGCGACGAGCGCCTCGGCGGCGGCCTGATCGAGGCCGGGCAGCGATGCGGCGATGGCCGCGTTGATGCCGAAGCCCGTGTCGGTCTTGCCGAAGCCGACGGTGACCGACACCGTCGTGTCCGCGGGCACGGCGACCTTCTCGCCCCGCGCGACGGCATGGATCGCACCCAGGAAGCAGGCCGCGTAACCGGCCGAGAACAGCTCCTCGGGGTTGGTCCCCTCGCCGCTGCCGCCCATCTCCTTGGGTGGGCGCGTGTCGAGGTCGAGGCGGCCGCTGGCCGACTTCACGTGTCCGTCGCGGCCGCCACCGGTCGCGGTCGAGGAGATGGTGTAGACGACGTCCAGGCTCATGAAGGACTCCTTGTGGGTCGATGGTTCTCGATGGCTCAACTGATGCTCGGTTATCCGGCCCGTGGCGTGATGGCCCCGGCCGGCGCCTCCACCGTACCGCCGCCGTCGCCCACGGTCCGTCGGTTCGGGTCGGCCTGCGCTGCTTGGCATTCCGGGCACACTCCCCAGAACGTCACCTCGGCCTCGTCGATCACGAAACCGTGGTCGTCGCTGGGCGTCAGGCAGGGTGCCGCGCCGACGCTGCAGTCGACGTCCACCACGGCCGCGCATTGTCGGCACACCAGGTGGTGGTGGTTGTCGCCCACCCGCACCTCGTACCGGACGGCCGACCCTGCGGGCTCGATGCGCCGCAGCAGGCCACGCTCCGAGCAGGCCCGGAGCACGTCGTACACCGTCTGCGTCGCTACCGCACCGAGACCTGCCCGCAGGCCCTCGGCGACATCGTCGGCCGTGGCGTGCGGGTGCTCGTCCAGGAAGGTCAATGCGGCGACCCGCGGCGCGGTGATCCGCAGCCCGACAGCGCGCAGACGCTCCTCGGGGGAGCCGCCGGCTGCCGCGTCCTGCATGCGGCCACCATACGCCCCGGTCGCGCTACCTGGAATCGTTCCAGAGAATCCGATCCGATCCTGCGCCGCTGCAACACGGTTCACACGAAGGCGCTGAGGCCGGTGATCGCCTTGCCGACGATCAGGGTGTTCATCTCCCGGGTGCCCTCGTAGGAGTAGATGGCCTCGGCGTCGGCGACGAACCGCCCGACGTTGTAGTCCAGCAGGATCCCGTTGCCGCCCATCAGCTCGCGCGCCCAGCCGACCGTCTCGCGCATGCGCACGGTACACACGGCCTTCGCCAGGGACGAGTGCCGGTCCTCAGCCTCGCCGCTGTCCTGCAGCTGCGACAGCTGCGCGCACATGCCCCACGACGTGGTGATGTTGCCCAGCATGCGCACGAGCAGGTCCTGGACCAGCTGGAAGCCGGCGATCGGCCGGCCGAACTGCTCGCGCTCGACGGCGTAGCGGAGAGCGTTCTCGTACGCGCCGCGGGCGCAGCCGACCGCCATCCACGCGACGCCGGCACGTGTCAACCGCAGCACGGCGGCGGTATCGGCGAACGAGTCGGCGCCCTGCAACCGGTCGGCCTCGGTCACCCGCACACCGTCGAGCGTGATCAACCCGTTCTGCACGATGCGCAGCGCGAACTTGTGCTCCTGCTTCTCCACCGTGAAGCCCGGCGAGTCGTTGGCGACCACGAAGCCCTTGACCCGGTCGTCCTCGACGTCGCGCGCCCAGATCACGGTGATGTCCCCGATCGGCGCGTTGCCGATCCACTTCTTGGCGCCGTCGAGCACCCACGCGTCGCCGTCGCGGCGCGCCGTGGTCGTCAGGCCGCCCGCGGTGCCGGAGCCGACGGCCGGCTCCGTCAGGCCGAACGAGCCGATGAGCTCGAGCCGCGCCATCCGCGGAAGATACCGCTCACGCTGCTCCGGCGACCCACACAACGCGATCGAACCCATCGCCAGCCCGCTGTGCACGCCGTGGAAGGTCGCGATCGACGGGTCGGTGCGGGCGATCTCCATCGCGATCATGCCGTCGAGGAGATATCTGCCGCCGGGACAGCCGGGCTCCCGGTACGGCAGCCCGGCGATCCCCAACTGTGCGAATCCCGGCACGATCTCGGACGGAAAGGTCGCCTTCGACCAGTTCTCGAGCAACAGCGGCTGCACCTGCGTGGTCATGAACTCGCGGACGCGATGCAGCAGGTCCCGCTCCGTGGGGTGCAGGAGCGATTCGAAGTGGTAGAAGTCCTCGGCGTCGACGCCGATCCGCGGGGTGCGGCGGGCCGTTGTGGTCATGGGTCAGTCTCCTGGGGTGAGGCGGCCGCCGGCGAGCGGTCCACGGCGGTTCGCGGTACGTGGTGGTCCGAGGAACTCGTCGATCACGGGGGCGAGTTCGTCGGCGTCGGTGATGAGGTGGATGTGGCCGCCCCGGTGGCGGTGCAGCACGGATCGCGGCAGCAGACGATTCATGATGCGGCCGTTGATCATCGGAACGATCGGGTCGTCCTCGCCGAACACGAGGAGCGTGCGCTGGCGGATCGCCGGCAGCGCGAAGAGCGACGTCCACACCGCACCGGCCATGAGCTGATGCAGGTAGCCCGCCTTCGATCCCGCATGCATCTGGCGGACCAGCAGCGAGGTGAGCTCGCCCTTGTCCTTACGCGCGGTGCCCCCGTACAGCTGCCCTGCGATCGATGCGCCGTAGCCGGGATCACGGAACCGCCTGGGAGTCACCATCTTCGCCAGCACAGCTGGATTCCCCGGCACCATCACGGCGCCGGTGCCGGTGGAGACCAGGACGAGGCGCCGGCAGCGCAGCGGATTCTGGAACGCGAACTGCTGCGCCAGCGCTCCGCCCCAGGACAGCCCCAGGACGTCGACCACACCGATGTCCATGCGATCCAATACCCGGCCGAGAACCCATGCAAGGTAAGGGAATCCGTAGGGCAGCGCCGACGCCGGCGAGGCGCCGGTCCCGGGTACGTCGAACCGGAGCACCGGCCGCTCGGGGTCCAGTGCCTCCACGAGCGGATCCAACACCTCGAGGCTCGCGCCGATGCCGTTGCACAGCACCAGCGGAACGCCTACGCCGCGCCGATACCGCACGCGGATGCGCTGCCCGCCGGTAGCGATGTAACTGTCGGCGGGATCCGATTCGGTCACGTCAGCTCTCCAGAACGTAGGTGCCGGGCGCGGGCGCGAGCGGCTCGAATCCCGCGGCGCCGAGGGCCGTGGGGGCGGGCACCAGGTCCCCGCCGTGTGCGTCCAGCCAGGCCAGATGGTCGGGCCACCAGGAACCGGCCTGCTTCTCGGCGGACTCCATCCACTCCTCGGGCGTCAGCTCGGCGTCGACGGGGGCCGTGCGGTACGACGCCTTCCGGTTCCCCGGCGGGTTCACCAGCGACGCGA
This sequence comes from Tsukamurella soli, assembly GCF_039541155.1. Classification (NCBI taxonomy): domain Bacteria; kingdom Bacillati; phylum Actinomycetota; class Actinomycetes; order Mycobacteriales; family Tsukamurellaceae; genus Tsukamurella; species Tsukamurella soli. Next base: position 37,812 of record NZ_BAABFR010000010.1, on the reverse strand, counting down.
TGTGCCCGCTCGACGACAGTACATAGCGATTGTCCTTGCCGCCCAACAGCGCCGCGCTGCGGTAGGTCGCCTGCCACGGGCAGATGTGGTCGGCGATCCCGCCGATCACGTACGAGTCGCAGGTGACCGCACCGAGGTCGACGGGGGTGCCGAGCATCTTCGCGGCGCCGGGTGTCACGAGCTCGTTGTGCAGCCCCATCATCACCATGTCGCGGTGCAGCGCGGCGGTCATCCGGGTGGTGTCGGCATTCCAGTAGAGCACGTCGAAGGGCGCCGGCGAGCGGCCCTGGATGTAGTTGTTCACCCAGTACCGCCACACGAGGTCGGTGGGCCGCAGCCAGGCGAACATCTCGGCCATCGCGCGTCCGTCGAGGTAGCCCTTGTGCGCCGAGGTGCGGATCGCGGCCGCCGCCGCGCGCTCGTCGGCAAGGGCCGAGGCGAACCCCGCGTGATGCTGGTCCAGGACGGTGACGCCGAGGGTGAGGCTGCCGACCCGGTCGCCGCGCCCACTGGCCGCCAGATGGGCGAGCGTCATGGCGGTGAGGATTCCCCCGGAACAGGTGGCGAACACGTTGACCTTCTCGCTGCCGGTCACCGTCGCCGCCGTGTCGAGCGCCTCCACGATCGCCTCGCCGTACTTGTCCATTCCCCAATCACGGTGCCGCGCCTGTGGATTGCGCCACGAGACGGCGAACACCTGCTGTCCGCCGCGCAGGTAGTACTCGACGAGGCTCCGGTCCGGGGCGAGGTCCATGATGTAGTACTTGTTGATCACCGGCGGCACCAGCAGCAGCGGCGCCTGCCGCACCTCCGTCGTCTGCGGCGCGTACTGGATGAGCTCGAAGACCCGGGTCCTGAGGATGACGGTGCCGCGCGTGGTGGCCACCGTCTCGCCCACGGAGTATGCGCCCGGGTCGACCATCGCGGGCACGCGCGGCCTACTCGCCATGTCACGGACGAACGCCCTGGCACCGCGCACCGCCGACAGACCGCCCGTGTCGATCATCGCCTTCCAACCGAGCGGGCTGAGCAGCGGGTTGTTGGTGGGAGCGAGACCCTCGACGAGGTTGTCGAGGGCGAACTTCATCTTCTCCGCGTCCTTGTAGCCGAGGTCGGCGTCGATGAAGAGCTGCTCGGCGACGTCGGACGTGGCCAAGTAGCTCTGCATGACCCGGCGCAGCAGCGGGTTGCCCTGCCAAGCGGGGTCGCTGAATCGGCGGTCGCCGCGGCCCGGCGCACGGTCGCTGCGCCCTGCGACGATCCGGGCGAGCTCGCCGGCCAGGCCCGCGCCACGCTCGGCGACGGTGACGGGCTGCCCGGCGAGTGCGAGCGTGAACCGTGCCAGGGCGCCGTTCGGCAGCATGCGCCGGGCGAACGACTTCGTGGAGTTGACCAGCAGCAGATCGAGCGGGGCGGCGATCTCGCCGTCGTCGGTGTCGGCGGTCGGCTGGGTGGTTGTCACTTCGATGCTCCTTCGGGAATCACGATGTCGCGCTTCAGGATCTTTCCGGTGGGCCCCTTCGGCAGGTCCTCGGTGACCCAGACGATCCGGGGGTACTTGTAGGCGGCGACGCGGTCTTTGACGTAGGCGCGCAGCTCGTCGGCGGTCGCCTGCGCGCCAGGCCTGAGCTCGACGGCTGCGGCCACCTCTTCACCGAGCGTGTCGTGCGGGACGCCGACGACGGCGGCCATCGCCACGTCCGGGTGCTCGTAGAGCACCTCTTCGATCTCCCGCGGGTAGATGTTCAGGCCGCCGCGGATGATCATCTCCTTCTTGCGGTCGACGATCGAGAAGTAGCCGTCCGCGTCGACGATGCCGATGTCGCCGGTCGAGAACCAGCCCTCCGGCGAGATCGCCGCGGCGGTGGCCTCGGGCAGGTTCCAGTAGCCCTTCATGACGTTGGGGCCGCGCACCTGGATCTCGCCGCGCTCGCCCGGCAGGACGGGCTGCCCGGCACCGTCGACCACCCGCATCTCGACGCCCTCGATGGGAGTGCCGATGGTGCCGGGCTTACGGATGCGGTGCGGGTGGTTGAACGCCGCGATCGGCGACGTCTCGGAGAGCCCGTATCCCTCGAGGATCGCCGCGCCGAAGGCCGCCTCGAAATCGTGCAGCACCTGCACGGGCAGAGCGGCACCGCCCGACACGCAGAGCCGCAGCGTGGGGTGAGCCGCCGCGCCACCCGCCTCCGCGGCTGCGGCGAGGAGCGCGGAGTACATCGTCGGCACCCCCTCGAAGACGGTGACGCCGTCGCGGCGCACGATCTCGAGCGCCTTCACCGCGTCGAAACGGGGCAGCAGAGTGATCGTGGAGCGGGACAGGACGGCCACGTCGAGACCTGCCGTCAGCCCGAACACGTGGAACAGCGGCAGGCATCCCATGATGACGTCGTCGCCGTCGGCCTCGAGCAGCGTGCGCGCCGCGATCTCGGCGTTGCTCCCCAGGCCGCTGTGCGTCAGCTCGGCCCCCTTGGGCTTCCCCGTGGTACCCGAGGTGTGCAGGATGACGGCGGTGTCGTCCGCCGCCCGGGCGACCGGTCCGGCCTGCGGCGCGACACCGTCCAGGAGGTCCGCGAGCAGGGCGTCGTCGATCAGGGCGCACGCAGCACCGACGGCCGCCGCGCCGGCCTGGGCGGCGCCGGCGAACGCAGGGGTCGCCAGCAGCCGGGCGGCGCCGGTGTTCCCGAGGTAGTAGGCCACCTCGCGCTCCTTGAGCAGCGGGTTCATCGGGACGGCGACCGCGCCGGCACGCAACACGCCATAGAACGCGACCGCGAACGCCGGGACGTTCGGGAGCATGATGCCCACCCGATCTCCCGGGCGGATCCCGGTGTCGGCGAGGAGGCTGGCGACGCCGGCCGCGGCACGGTCGAACTCGGCGTATGTGTAGACGAGGTCGCCGCACTTCAGGGCGACGCGGTCGGGAACCGCCGCCGCCGCGGCGACGAGGTTCTCCGCGAGGTTGGCGCTGGTGGGGATCTGCTCGGGTTCGATCATCGTGTTCTCCAGGATCTGCCGGGGCCTTCTTGGTGCCTACATCCAGAGTGGGCGCCGACACGGCGAAATCCGATGGTGACCGGAACAACGTCCGGCGCTCATGGGTGTCACGGAGCACAACCGAGCCGGACGCCGCTCCCGCGCGGGCTGTGCGCTCAGTCCCGGCGCAGGCGGAATCGGGTGGCCGCCTCGAACGCCACGCAGAGCTCCGCCACCTCGCGCGGCGCCGACGTCGACCGGCCGGTGAGTTGCTCGATGCGCCGCAGACGGTGCCGCACGGTGTTCGGGTGGCAGAACAGTCCCGCCGCGGTCGCGGCGACGTTTCCGCCGTTGGCCTCCCACGCCCGGAACGTCTCGAACAGCGGGCCCGCGTCGTCCTCGGCCAGATCGAGCAGTCCACCCAGCATGTTCCGCGCGAGCTCGATGACTGCTTCGGGCGCCGAGGCCACCGTGACCCCCAGCGCCGAACCGTCGAACACCGTGACAGCCTCACCCGGGCCGGCGAGCGCGACCCGCGCGAAGCGCAACGCCTGCGGCGTGGACTGCAGTTCCGAGAACGGCGCGCTGACCCCGACGCGGGTGGTCGCCGTGCGCCGCAGGAGGTCGATCACCTGCGACCGGACGGCCTCGCTGGGCGTGTACACGATCCCGATCTGCTGGTCGGGCAGCAGCCGCCACGCGGAGTGCACACCGAGGGCACGGAGCCGGTTGTCGATTCCCGGGAGCGGCGCGCGCCCCACCGTAGGGACCGTCGCCGCGATCACGAGATATGGTCCCCGCGTGGGGATGCGGAGTAGCTCCGCGATCTCCCACAGACTCTGGTCCGTGTCGATCCGGCCCTGCAACAGGTGCTCGGTGAGCGCCGCCCGTTCGGTCTCCTGGTCGAGCACCATCTGGGTGACCTGTTCGCGATGAGCTGCGGCCATGGCGTCGGTGAACACGTCGTTCGCATCCCACAGGCGGCGCGTCGCCGCAATCAGCGCAGCGCGGCTCACCGGCGGGTCCGCCTCCGTGAACGCGATGATCTCGCGCCACACCAGTGCCATCGTCACGCGGTAGGCGTGCATCACGGCCGGCAGCGGAACTCCGACCTGCGCGCGCGACGCTCCGGTCTCCACCGCAGGCGTCACATCGAAGGGCGACGAGGACCGCAGCGCGTCCGCCACGAACCGGACGTTGCGCTCGATGGTCAGCGTGGTCTGCTCCTCGCTGACGACGTCTGTCGTTGCGTAGAAAGGGATCTCGCGTCGGATCACCGCCGCCGCCTGGCGGGCGAGCGCACCGATCCGCTCGGCGAGTGCGTCGCCCACTCGCCCGACCTCGGCGTCGACCGCATCGGAATCCATCGTCGTCATTGTCACCCGGGCGCCGAAGGTTAGGCCTGCCAATCCGAAATACGTTCCCTTGCCCTATATTTCACTACATTCAGGTTGGGCTTACCAACGTTGCGGACCACCCGAATCGGACCTACGCTGAGCCGTATGAAGATGCCGGAAGCACTCGAAACGAAGTTCAACGACCAGATCACGCTCGAGTTCGAGGCGTCGCTGGTGTATCGCCAGCTGTCCATCGAGATGGAGTTGCGCGACCTGCCGGGGATCGCCAACTGGCTGCGAACGCAGGCCGAAGAGGAGATCACCCACGCGAACAAGTGGATCGACCACCTCACCGATCGTGACAACCACCCGAAGATCGGCGCCGTCCCGGCCCCGAAGGTCGAGGTCGACTCCGTGCTCGACGCGTTCGAGATCGCCCTCAAGCACGAGGAGCGGGTGTCGGAAGCGATCCGCGAGCTCTACCGCGCGGCGATCGACGACATCGACTCGAAGCAGCTGATCCAGTGGTTCTCCAACGAGCAGGTCGAGGAGGAGTCCACCGTCAGCGAGATCGTCGGCCGGCTGAAGCTGATCGACAACGACGGCCCGGGCCTACTCCGCATGGACACGGAGCTCGGCTCCCGCGCAACCGGCAACTGACGCGGCGGGCGGTGACGCGGACGGTACGCGGCAACACTCAGGTTGTTGTGTTAGCTTCCGGAAATGCCGTCCGTCACCACCGCCGACGGCCGAACCGCATCTCCGGCGCCGGCCCTCGCCGCACCGCCCGCCCCCGTCGCGTGGCGCTGGATCCTTCCAATCGTCGCGGTGGGAGCCGCCGTCGCCTGCTTCTCGTCCAGCCGATACCACCTGTTCGGTGACGAGCTCTACTTCATCGGAGCCGGGCATCGCCCGTCCGTGAGCTATGCCGACCAGGGGCCCGCGCTCCCTCTCCTGGCCCGTGTCGGGGTGTCGTGGTGGGGCGGGCACCTCGTACTGTTCCGGCTGCCGGGCATCGTCCTCGGGTTGGCCTCCGTCGTCCTCGCTGCGCTGACCGCGCGCGAGCTGGGGGGTGGCCGCGGCGCTCAGATCCTGACGACGGTGGCGGCGTGCCTCTCCCCGTTCGTCCTGCTGCAGTCGCAGCTGCTGGCCACCAACGCCGTCGACGCACCGTTCTGGTCGGCCATCACCCTCCTGCTGGTGCGGTGGGTACGCACCCGCCGCGATCGGTTGTTGCTGACCGCCGGCGTGCTCACGGCGATCGACATGCAAGTCAAGTGGCTGATTCCCGGGTTCTGGGTGGCGCTCGCCATCGCCGTGGCCGCGGCGGGCCCGCGTGAGCTACTCCGCCGACCCGCGCTGTGGCTGGGCGGGCTCGTCACCGTCGTCACGACACTGCCGGCCGTGCTCTGGCAGAACTCGCAGGGTTGGCCGTACTTCCACCTCACCGAGCAGGTCGCCGCCGAGGGGGCGCTCACCGGCGGCCGCCTGCTGTACCTGCCTCTGTTGCTGCTGTACGCGGGACCGCTCGGCGCAGTGCTGACGTGCTGCGCCCTCTGGTGGCTGCTGCGGGCCCCGGATTGGCGCCCATACCGATTCCTCGCAGTGACCTTCCTGCTGCTCGCGGCGGCGGTGTGGCTGGTCGCCGGGAGACCCTACTATGCGGGTGGTCTGTACATCGTCCTCATCGCGGTCGGCTCGGTGGAACTCGCCCGACGGTGGCAGGGCGAGCGCAGCGACGGGGGATCGACAGAGCAGGGCGAGCGCAGCGACGGGGGCGCGGGTGTGCCGGTCGTGCTCCGCGCGCTGCTGGCGGTCGGCGCGGTGCTGGGCGTCGCGACGATCGTGGTGTTCCTACCTCTGGCACGCCAGTCCCACATCACGCCGCCCAAGGATCTCGCATCCGCCACGCTGCGGACCACGCCGTACGGCCAATTCGGTTGGCCCGAGCTGACCCGCGACGTGGAACAGGCGGTTGCCGCCCTGCCACCGGATCGCAAGCCCGACGCGATCATCACCGAGATGTACTGGCAGGCAGGGTCTCTCGACTACTACGGCGACTCCGGTCTGCCGGTGTACAGCTACTCGCGCGGCTACGGCTGGCTGGGCACGCCGCCGGACAGCGCACGCCGCGTCGTGTGGGTGGGTGTCGACGACGATGCCGCGAAGTACTGCGCCCGCAGCACCCTGCTGCGGCACATCGGCACGGACCGAATCGGATTCCCCACCGCCTCCACGGATGTCGACATCCGCTATTGCGAGATGAGCACCCCGTGGTCACGCATCTGGGGGCAGATGCGCCGGATGTAGGCGCTAGACCAGCAGTTCCGCGATCTGCACCGTGTTCAGCGCCGCCCCCTTGCGCAGGTTGTCACCGCTGACGAACAGCGCGAGTCCACGACCATCGGGCACGCCCGGATCCTGGCGGATACGCCCGACGAACGACTCGTCGGCGCCCGCGGCGGCCAGCGGCGTCGGGACGTCGACCAGCTTCACGCCGGGTGCGCTCGCGAGCAACTCCTGCGCCCGCCGTACCGACAGCGGACGGTCGAACTCGGCGTTGATCGAGAGCGAGTGGCCCGTGAACACCGGGACCCGCACGCACGTGCCACTCACCAACAGGTCGGGCAGCCCCAGGATCTTGCGGGACTCGTTGCGCAGCTTCTGGTCCTCGTCGGTCTCGCCCGAGCCGTCGTCCACCAGCGAACCGGCTAGCGGCAGAACGTTGAACGCGATGGGCGCGACGTACTGGTTCGGCACGGGGAACTCGACCGCCGAACCGTCGTGCACCAGCTTCTCGCCGTCCGCCGCCACGGCGCGGATCTGGGTCGCCAACTCCTCGACGCCGGCGAGTCCCGAACCCGAGACCGCCTGGTACGACGACACGACCAGCCGCCGCAGCCCGGCCTCGTCGTGCAGCACCTTGAGCACCGGCATCGCCGCCATCGTGGTGCAGTTGGGATTCGCGATGATCCCCTTCTTGAGGTCCCGCACCTGCTCGGGGTTGACCTCGGACACCACCAGCGGCACATCGGGGTCCTTGCGCCACGCGCTGGAGTTGTCGATGACGGTGACCCCGGCCTCCGCGAACCGCGGCGCCTGCACCCGGGACATCGTCGCCCCGGCGCTGAACAGCGCGATATCGAGGCCCGTCGGGTCGGCCGTCGCGGCGTCCTCGACGACGATCTCACGATCACCGAACGGCAGCGTCCTCCCGGCCGAGCGTGCAGACGCGAAGAAACGCACCTCGTCGGCGGGAAAGTTCCGCTCCAGCAACAGCTTCCGCATCACGGCGCCGACCTGCCCGGTCGCGCCGACGACACCTACCCGTACGCCCATGACTATCGCCCCGTTCCGCCGTAGACGGTGGCCTCTTCGTCGCCACCCAGTTCGAAGGCGGCGTGCAGCGCCTTGACCGCCTCGTCCAGCTCGGTGTCGCGGCACAGCACCGAGATCCGGATCTCCGATGTGGAGATGAGCTCGATGTTGATGCCGGCCTCCGACAGCGCCTCGCAGAACGTCGCGGTGACGCCGGGATGCGACTTCATCCCCGCACCGATCAGCGACACCTTGCCGATGTGATCGTCGTAGAGCACCTGCTCGAACCCGATCTGGGCGCGCAGGGCCTCGAGCTTCTCGACACCCAGCGGGCCCAGCTCACGCGGCAGCGTGAAGGTGATGTCGGTCTTGCCGGTGTCCACCTTGGACACATTCTGCAGCACCATGTCGATGTTGATCTCGGCGTCGGCGATCGCACGGAACACCTTGCCCGCGTAGCCCGGCTTGTCGTCGAGGCCGACGACGGTGATCTTGGCCTCGCTGCGGTCGTGGGCGACTCCGGTGAGAATGGCCTCTTCCACGGGGATGTCCTCCATCGATCCGGACACGATGGTGCCCGGCTTGGTCGAGTACGACGAGCGCACATGAACGGGAACGTTGTAACGACGGGCGTATTCCACGCACCGCAGCATGAGGACCTTGGCCCCGCAGGCCGCCATCTCGAGCATCTCCTCGAACGAGACGGTCTCGAGGTGCCGCGCATCGGGCACGATCCGCGGATCGGCCGTATAGATGCCGTCGACGTCGGTGTAGATCTCGCACACATCGGCCTTCAGCGCCGCCGCCAGCGCGACGGCGGTGGTGTCGGAGCCGCCGCGGCCCAGCGTGGTGACGTCCTTGGTGTCCTGCGAGACGCCCTGGAAGCCCGCGACCAGCACGATCTTCCCCTCGTCGATCGCGGCCTGCACCCGGCCCGGCGTGACGTCGATGATCTTCGCCGCACCGTGCTTGCTGGTGGTGATCACGCCGGCCTGCGACCCGGTGAACGACTGCGCCTCGGCACCCAGCGAGTGGATCGCCATCGCGACCAGGGCGTTGGAGATCCGCTCACCCGAGGTCAGCAGCATGTCCATCTCACGCGCCGGCGGCGCCGGGCAGACCTGGTTGGCGAGATCCAGCAGCTCATCGGTCGTATCTCCCATCGCGGAGACCACGACCACGACGTCGTTGCCCGCCCGCTTGGTCTCGACGATGCGTTCTGCCACCCGGCGGATGCGTTCAGCGGAGGCGACCGAACTGCCGCCGTACTTCTGGACGACGAGTGCCACGCGGCAGTCCTCTCCCTCGTAGTGTCCCAGTGCGTATTCCTGCGGGTCTCATCGTACCGACGGTGCCGCGCCCTGATTCCCGGCAGGGCCCGGCCGCCTTGCAGCGGGCACCGCCCGACGGGACCATGGAAAGCAAGCAGCGCGACCCGGTCGGACCGGAGTTCCCGCCAAGCCTGCGCCAAGCGAACCACCCGGTACGCTCTGCGAGCCTGGGGACCGAGACAGTAGTGGAGGCGCCGATGAACCAGTACCACCCCGGTCACGATCCCGGGCGTCGCGGCGGCTACCCCCAGGGGGGCGGTCCCCGAGGTGGGTACCCGAACGGCGGCTACCCCCGGGGCGGTACCGGCTACCAGCAGGGCGCCCCCGGCTATCAGCAAGGCACCCCCGGCTTCCAGCAGCTCGGCCCTCGGAGCGGGTACGGGCAGCCTCCGTCGCCGAGCTACCCGCAGCCCGGCGGGCCCGGCGGATTCGGCCCGAAGCCTCCGAATCGCAACCGCGGCCTCCTCATCGGGATCGGCTCGTTCGTCGTGATCCTGGTGATCGCCCTCGGGATCCTCGCGGCGGTCGTCATCGGTGACCACGACTCGTCCGACACCGCGGCACCGTCCACCGCCCTCAGCGAGGCTGCGGCACCGTCGACCACGACCACGCCGAACGCCGCCACGGCTTCCACCGACACCGCAGCGCCGGGACAGGCCACCGTCTCAGACGGCTTCGCCACCCCGAGCGCCACCCCCAGCGCGGTCCCGGACGGCTCCCTCGTCTCGCTCACCCTGACGGCGGGCGGCTCCGGGAGCGCGCAGGTGACGGTGTCCGGGCTGGCCGGGACGTCGGTGCCCACGACAGGCTCGGTGCCCTGGAGTTGGAGCGGCTCCGGCACGATCCCCGACGGCACGCTGTCGCTCGTGGTGGTGGGGCAGGGCACCGTGACCTGCTCGATCGCCGTCGACGACCAGGTCCTCAGCAAGCACTCCGGCGACGGTCAGGTGCAATGCGGCATCAAGCGGGTGGAACAGTAGCCGTTTTCGGGCCGTCCCGGCCCGACGCCGACACTCGGCCCGTCGGTACTATGCGGTCCGTGTCGAACCGGGGCGAGCAGGCGCACAGCGGGGAGATCGCGGCCAGATACCGGGAGGTGTGGCTGCCGGTCGCCGTATTCCTCGTCGTCCGAGCCCTCGGCCTGGCGGTTCTCGCGCGGTTCGCGCAGCTGCGGCACCAGAACCTTCCCGACCTGCTCGATGCGTGGGACGGCAAGTGGATGATCGGGCTGGCGACGTTCGGCTACGACCACATGCCGTGGCGGTTCGTGGACGCGCGCGGCATCCATACCAGCGACACCGCGTACGCCTTCTTCCCCGGCTACCCGATCCTCGTGCACTACGTCGCGCTGGCGCCCGGCCTCAACGCCTTCCGCGCCGGGCTGCTCGTCAATATCGTCCTCGGGGCCGCAGCCGCCGTCGCCGCGTACCGGCTGGGGCGGCTGTGCGCGCACGCCATGCCGCAGGTGCCCGACCACTACGCGGACCGCGTCGGCCTGCTGACCACCGTGCTGTTCGTCGCCGCCCCGATGGGGATCGTGATGTCGATGGTCTACACGGAGGCGCTGTACTGCGCGCTCGCCGGCTGGGCGCTGGTCGGGCTCCTCGAACGACGGTGGCTGTTGGCCGGCGGCTGCACGCTGGTCGCCGGGTTGTGCCGCCCCACCGCGGTCGTACTCATCGGCGTGGTCATGCTCGCGGCGCTGCTCACCGTCTTCGCGAGCGAGCGCCTGCTCGCCGGGCGGAACGTTGGGCCGGCGCCCGCACCCGAGGCCGGTGCGCGCGTGCGGGCCGCTGTCTGTCTCCTGCTCGCGCCGGTGGGCTGGCTGACGTGGCTCCTGGTGGTCGCGCGGCACACCGGGATGCTGACCGGGTGGTTCCAGGTGCAGACCGACGGCTGGGGCACTACCTTCGACCTCGGGAAGCAGACGTTCCAGTTCGTCAACTACACCCTGATCAACGGGTCGGACATCGCGGACCTGTCCACCGTGGGCCTACTCGGCCTGTCGGTGGTCCTCATGGTGGTCACGTGGCGGTCGGGGATGCCGTGGCAGGTGATGCTCTACGGCTCGCTCGTCCTGATCTCACTGCTCGGCTCCGGCGGACTGATGATCTCGCGTCCCCGTCTGTTACTGCCCGCGTTCGTGCTACTCATCCCGATCGCCGTGGCCCTGGCCCGGCGGTCCCGGGCTGCGCAGGCATGGACGTGCGCGGCGGTCGTCGTGATCACCTGTTGGTACGGCGCCCACATGGTGAGCGTGTATCCACACGCCATCTGACCGAGAGGATTCACCATGCACGAGCTGTTCGAACGGCGTGCCAGCACCCGATCCCTGGATCCGACGGCCGAGGTGACCCGTGCACAGCTGCGGGACATCCTCGATGCCGCCCGCTGGGCGCCCACGTGGGGCGGGATGCAGCCCATCCGGTTCGTGGCCGGGCGCCGCGGGGACGGGGTCTTCGAGCGCCTCGCCGAGACGCTACGCCGCGGCAATACGTGGGCGAAGGACGCGGGCGCACTGGTGCTCGTGTGTACCGAGGTCCGGGAGGAGGGCCGCCCCGACAGGTACGCCGACGTCGACGCGGGGCTGGCCACCGCGCAGTTGATTCTGCAGGCCGTGGCGCACGGGCTCGTCGCACACCCGATGGCCGGCTTCTACCCCGACCGGGCCCGGGACGCGTTCGCCATACCCGAGGGGTACCGGCCGATGGCCATGATCGCGATCGGCGCCGCCGCAGCGCCCGACACCGTCGCACCCGAGGTCGCCGAGCGTGATGCCGCGCCCCGGACCCGTCTCCCACTCGACGAGATCGTGTTCGGTGAGCGGTTCGGCGAGCCGGCAGACCTCGGGTGAGCGAATGAAACCGACAGGATAATCGGCACTCCACCGCCCGATCGTGGCCGTTTCGCAATTCCTCCGTCTGTTTCCATGCGAATCGAGGACAGGCCGGACTCAGCGCGCGGCGCGCGCGGCGAAGCCGTCACACAGCGCGTCGACCCCCCTGGTCAGCAGCAGGCTCGGGTCGCTCAGTTCGGCCCGGGTCGCCACCCTGAGTGCTGCGAGCCGCGGTAGCTGGGTCGCCGGCTCGTTGTCGCGCAGGCCCGCCACGAATCCCGACTCGGCCGCGGCGCCCGGGACCAGGAGCTGCGCACCGACGGCTCCGAGGCCTGCGCCCTGCACGTACGTCCATATGTGGAGCGCGAATTCGGCGGCGACCGGCACGTCCCGGGTGAGGTGGGTGAACGCCTCGACGAGCCAGTCGAAGCACCGCACACTCGGCTCGCCCGCAGCGGCACGTGGGGCGGCATGGGCGAGCAGTACCCACGGGTGGCTCGTGTAGAGGTCCATGTCGATCGCGGCGGCGATATGCACGCGGGCGCGCCAGTCGGGATCACCGAGAAGCTCCGGCGGGTACGGGAACTGGTGACCGATGGCGGAGGCCATCTCGGCGAGTAGCGCGTCCTTGTCGGGCACGTGCCGGTACAGGGACATCACCCCCGCACCGAGTGCGTCGGCGATCTTACGCATCGACACCCCGTCCAGCCCACCCGCATCGGCAAGGGCGATCGCCTCGGTGACGATCGTGTCACGCGTGAGTCGCGCCATGCCCCTCCTCGGTTGACCTGCGGGAATCGCCGTGCGTACAGTGTACTCATCGCATCGCCGCGTACGCCGTACGCAGGCGTGGACAAGAGAGGCGTTCGTTGCAGCACCACACCGAGCCGCGCCCGGCTGCCGCGGACGCGCCGCGCGCGCAGCGGCGGCAGTGGTTCGGCCTGGCCTCCCTACTGCTGCCCGTGTTCCTCGTATCGATGGACGCCTCGGTGCTGTACCTGGCACTCCCCCGGATCACCGATTCCCTCCGCCCATCGGCGGCCCAGCAGCTGTGGATCCTCGACATCTACCCGTTCCTCCTCGCCGGACTGCTCATCACGATGGGCAACCTGGGCGACCGGTGGGGCCGACGGCGGCTGATGCTATGCGGCGCTTCGCTGTTCGGCGTGGCATCAGTGCTCGCGGCGTTCGCGCCCAGCGCGGGCACGATGATCGCGGCCCGCGCGTTGATGGGCGTCGGCGGCGCGACCCTGTTGCCCGCGAGTCTCGCGCTGATCGGCAACATGTTCGCCGGCAACCGCGCCCGGGACCGTTCGCTCGCGATCGGTATCTGGTCGGCGGCGTTCTCGTTCGGCACAGCCGTCGGGCCCGTGATCGGCGGCCTTCTGCTGCACCACTTCTGGTGGGGCTCGGTGTTTCTCATCAATGTGCCGGTGTTCGTTCTGCTACTCCTCACGGGTCCGGTACTCATCCCCGAGTTCCGGGCCCGCACCTCGGCACCGTTCGACGTGCTCGGTGTGATCCTCTCTCTGGGATCGATCCTGCCGCTGGTGTACGCCGTCAAGACGGTTGCAGCACATGGCCTGTCGATTTCGATGGCGGCGGTGGCCGCCGTCGGATCGATGGTCCTCGTCGCATTCGTGGTGCAGCAGCGGCGGAGTCGGCATCCACTGCTCGCACTGGACCTGTTCCGGAACCGCACGTTCGCGGTGGCGATCGTCGGCACCGTCTGCGCCATGGCGACATTCGGCGCAATGAGCTACCTGACGGGGATCTACCTGCAGTCCGTGCTCGGGTTCGACGTGCTCGCGGCGGCTCTACTCGGGATTCCGACCTCCGTGGTGGTGGCCTACTTCTCCATGCGCGCCCCGTGGATCGAGACACGGCTCGGGCGGCGCGCGACGTTCGTCGCCGCATTGCTCGCGGCCGCCGCGGGGCAGCTGCTCCTGCTGATACTCGGCTCGGGCGGGCCCGCCTGGGGGTACATCGTCGGCACCGTCGTCGCGGGCGCCGGCTACGGCACTCTGTTCACCTTCACGTCGGCGGTTGCACTGGACGCTGCACCGCCCGAGCGGGCCGGGCAGGCCACCGCCATATCCGAGATGAGCTTCGAGCTGGGCATGGCGCTCGGCGTCGGCGTCCTCGGTTCGGTGGCCACCGCCGTGTTCCGGGCCGCAGGCCCGGTCGACGACACGCTCGGCGAGACCCTGGAACGCGCCGCAGTGCACGGAGACCCGAGCCTGGCGGCGGTTGCGACGCAGGCCTGGGTGGACGGTATCCACGTCACCGTCGGCGTGGCCGCCGCGATCCTCGCGGCGACCGCGGCGATCGCCTGGGCGGCCCTACGCAAGCGGTGACCCCTCCCGCCCTGGGGCGATTGCAGGCCGCGCGGCGCGCGGTGTAACGTGCATCGCATGCAGCGTGTGCTCCTTCTCGGGTGCCGCGGCGGGGCCTGATCTGGGCTGGCTCCCCGTCGCGGGGTTCAGCCGTGAAATGGCGTCGCCGGTCCGAACATCCCCTTTCCGGCCCGACGCACACACCGAGCGCATCGGGCCACTCATCGACAAAGGAACCCCGATGACCCCCGCAGCCGATTCCTTCACCTCCGGCGTCTCGCGCATCGTCACCCCCTCGGGCGCGGCCCCTGCCGGCCAGCCCGCGTGGAACACCCAGCGCGGCTCCGCGATGCCCGCCCATCGCTACCGCTCGTTCGCCGACGAGGTCGAGAAGGTCACCCTGCCCGACCGCACGTGGCCCGACACCGTGATCGGCCACGCCCCGCTGTGGTGCGCCGTCGACCTGCGGGACGGCAACCAGGCGCTGATCGACCCCATGAGCCCGGCACGCAAGCGCCGCATGTTCGATCTGCTGGTCCGCATGGGCTACAAGGAGATCGAGGTCGGCTTCCCCTCGGCGAGCCAGACCGACTACGACTTCGTCCGCGAGATCATCGAGGACGGCGCGATCCCCGACGACGTCACGATCCAGGTACTGACCCAGTGCCGCGACGAGCTGATCACGCGCACCTTCGAGGCGTGCCGCGGCGCGAACAAGGTGATCGTGCACTTCTACAACTCCACGTCGGTGCTGCAGCGGCGCGTGGTGTTCCGCGCAGACAAGGGGGCGATCAAGGGGATCGCCACCCACGCCGCGCACAAGGTGCTGGAGGAGCAGAAGCGCTACCCCGACACACAGTGGCGCTACGAGTACTCCCCCGAGTCGTACACCGGCACCGAGCTGAGCTTCGCCAAGGAGGTCTGCGACGCGGTCACCGAGATCATCGCGCCCACCCCCGAGAACCCGATGATCCTCAACCTGCCCGCCACCGTCGAGATGGCGACGCCCAACGTATACGCCGACTCGATCGAGTGGATGCACCGCAACCTGGCCCGTCGCGACTCGATCATCCTGTCGCTGCACCCGCACAACGACCGCGGCGAGGGTGTCGCGGCCGCCGAGCTGGGCTATCAGGCCGGCGCGGATCGCATCGAGGGCTGTCTGTTCGGCAACGGCGAGCGCACCGGCAACGTATGTCTGGTGACGCTGGGGCTCAACCTGTTCAGCCGCGGTGTGGACCCGCAGATCAACTTCTCCGACATCGACGAGATCCGGCGCACCGTCGAGTACTGCAACCAGCTGCCCGTGCCCGAGCGGCACCCGTACGGCGGCGACCTGGTGTACACCGCGTTCTCCGGTAGTCATCAGGACGCCATCAACAAGGGCCTGGACCAGATGAAGGCCGACGCCGACGCCTCGGATTCGGATGTCGACGACATCCTGTGGCAGGTCCCGTACCTGCCGATCGACCCCAAGGATGTGGGCCGCACCTACGAGGCCGTGATCCGGGTCAACAGCCAGTCCGGCAAGGGCGGCGTCACCTACATCATGAAGGCCGACCACGGCCTGGCGCTGCCGCGGCGGCTGCAGATCGAGTTCAGCAAGTCCGTGCAGTCGATCACCGACGGTGAGGGCGGTGAGGTCACGCCCAAGGAGATGTGGGACGTCTTCGCGAGCGAGTACATCGATCCGATCCTGCCGCTGGAGCGGATCCGCCAGCGCGTGACCGCGTCCGAGACCGACGGGGGCATCGACCACATCGACGCCGTCGTGAAGGTCGACGGCAAGGAGGAGGAGATCTCCGGTAACGGCAACGGACCGCTGGCCGCGTTCGTCGACGCGATCGCCGCCGTCGGCTTCGACGTGCGCGTGCTCGACTACAGCGAGCACGCCATGTCCGCGGGCGACGACGCCCAGGCCGCCGCCTACGTCGAGGCGGTCGTGACGGTGGACGGTCGCGACACGACCGTGTGGGGCGTGGGCATCGCGCCGTCGATCACCACCGCATCGCTGCGCGCCGTGGTCTCCGCGGTGAACCGTGCGCATGGATCGGTACGTGGGGCCGTCGAACCGGCTGGCGCCGCGTCGACGCGTACGTGGGCTCCGTAGATCTCCCTGTGCGTCAATAGATTCCATAGCGCGCCCGGCGTCGTGCCGGGCGCGCTATGTCACGCGTCCTGAATCGGGAGCCGGAATGCCGTCTTACCCGGCGTGAGCGGCGCGGCGGTGCGGAAGTGGCGTTCATCGAGCGTCAGGATGTCGACGATGCCGTACCTCGCGGCGAGGACGACCGACACCGCATCCGTGAGATCCAAGCGCAGGTCGCGATAGCGGGCGATCACGTCCCGTGCCATGCCGAGATCGTCGCGGTCTACCGCGGGGATGAGGATTACCCGGTCGGTCACCTTCTCGATGATGTCATCGAAGACCAGATTCGCGATCACTCGGTCCCGACCGAATCTCGCGATCAACAGGTGGTCTACCTCGTCTAAGACCAACGGCGACACGACCATGGTCAATGTGTTCCACAGCGAGTAGGCGCGATGATGCCAGTCGGTCGCACTGTCGTAGGCCGCGATGATTGCCGACGTATCGGCGACGACCAGCGTCACTCGTAGGCGTCCCGAAGCAGTTCATCCGCATTCTGTGCAAAGTTCGGATCACCGGAATCGAACGTCGGCGATAGACGCCTTCGCTTAGGAATCAGTGTCCGCAGCAACACGATGTCGATCCCCTCACGGATGAGGTCGGCCTCCGACCGGCCGCTCTCCTCGGCCGCGAGCTTCAGCCTGACCGCCTGATCGGGGTCGAGGTACACGCTCGTCTTGGTCTTCATAGACGTATGGGTACTACGTAGGGCGACCCCGGCGTGGGTCCCGGGAGCGGCCGGCGACCCGCCCACGGAGGAAGGCACCGAGTTCGGCGGCGACGCGCTCGGGCCGGTCGAGCATGGAGAGGACGTAGGCGTCGTCGATCTCCACGAGCCGGGCACCAGGCACGAGGTCGGCCAGTCGGCGGCCGTGGTCGCGGGGCATAACCTTCCCGGCGGACGACCACAGGACCAGCGTGTCGCCCCGGAAACGGCTGAGCGCGTTCGTATTCGCGATCGTCTCCGCCTTCGTGAATTGCGACCGCAGATACTTCAGCACATCCCTGCGGACGGCCGCGCTACCGATACCGGGCTCGGTCCAGCCCCACACCAGCGCATCGGGAAGCGGCAGCCGCGCCATTGCGCCGAACATCAGCGGCGTCCGGCGCAGCCACGGGACCCGCAGCTGCCGCAGCCCGATTGCCAAGCCGCCCGGCACGCGGGCCGCAAGCATCGACACCACCCCCGGCAACCCCGGCGGGAAGTTGTCGAACGCCTCGCACGGCAGGGCGACGACGGCGCCCACGCGCTCGTCGAGGCCGTACGCGGTGAGGAACAACGCACCACCCCAGTCGCTGTGCACCACGGTGACGTCGGTCAGGTCCAGCGCCGCGAGGAGATCCGCAACCAGGACGTTCAGCCCGCGCAGGCTCAGGT
This sequence comes from Tsukamurella soli, assembly GCF_039541155.1. NCBI lineage: Bacteria > Bacillati > Actinomycetota > Actinomycetes > Mycobacteriales > Tsukamurellaceae > Tsukamurella > Tsukamurella soli. Next base: position 20,151 of record NZ_BAABFR010000010.1, on the reverse strand, counting down.
CGGCGTCCGGATCCAGCGGCTCGGGGTGCGCCCCGAGTGGCAGATCAGGGCGGATGTACCGGAATCCGCTGGGGAGCATATCGATCACGCCGTCCCACACAGTGCGGTTCATGAGCAGGCCGTGGAGAAGGACTACGGGCGGACCGGTGCCGGTCTCGGCGTAGTGGATCCGCCCGGCAGGCAGGTCGACGGTCGGCATGGCGTTCACCCTTCCACTAGAGCAATCACTCTAGAGTGATTGCTCTAGGGTAGATCCATGGCCGATGGACCGTCAACCACCCGCCGGCGTCTCGTCACTGCCATGGCCGAGCTGATGCGACACCAGGGCTACAGCGCGACTTCCGTGAAGCAACTGACCGCCGCTGCATCGGCCCCGATGGGGTCGCTCTACCACCACTTCCCTGAGGGCAAGGTGCAGGTCGCCGCTGCGGCGTTGCGCGACTCGGGCGCGGCGTACATCGAGTTGCTCCCACTCCTGATGGATCCGCACGCCGACCTCGCCGCGGCGGTGACCGGCGCGTTCGACGCGGCGGCGGACCGGATCGAGGAGACCGGCTGGCTCAACATGTGCCCGGTGGGCACCATCGCCGGGGAGATCGCCGAGTCCGAGCCCGACCTCCGTGCGGTCGCCGCCGAGGTGATGACGCTGTGGATCGAGCGCGGCACGACGTACTTCATCGCGCGGGGACTCGCTCCCGACGCTGCACGCGAACTGACCCTGGCCCTGCTGTCGGCTCTCGAGGGTGCGTTCATCCTGAGCCGCACGCTCCGGACCGCAGAGCCGGTGCGCGCAGCCGGGCGGGCGCTGGCCGCGCGCGCCGCCGCATTGGCGGTGACCTGACCTCGCGACGCCGTATCCATCGGCGGGTCACCGGGTCTACGCTTCGAAGGTGCCACGGCGGGCGGCACAGGAACAGCAAGCAGTGGAGGCGGCCGTGCGCATCGGTCGAAGCGGCGTTGTCGGAATCCTCGGCGTCGGGGTCGCTGCGGCACTCGTCGCCTGCTCCTCCGGCCCGCCGGCGAGCGAGTCGACCACCGTGCCCGGACCCCCGTCCGCCGGAGCGCAGCCGCCCGACGCGGTGCCGGGCGTCGCGATCCCTGCAGGCCGGATCGACTCGGCGGTGACGGATGTCGACGGGCTGGCCCGGGACCTGATGCGCACCTCGCACATCCCGGGTATGGCTATCGCGGTGGTACATGACGGGAAGATCGTGTACGCCAAGGGGTTCGGCGTCCGCAGCGTCGACACCCGGCAGCCGGTCGACGCCGACACCGTCTTCCCCCTCGCATCACTGTCCAAGCCGATCGCCGCCACCGTCGTCGCTGCTCGGATGGCGACGGGGGGCTTCACCTGGGCGACGCCGGTGCACACGCTGATGCCGTCGTTCGCGCTCGCCGACCCGTACGTCACCGAGCACGTGACCGTCGGAGACCTGTTCGCCCACCGCTCCGGACTCCCCGACCACGCCGGCGACCTGCTCGAGGATCTGGGGTACGACCGCGCCGCGGTGCTGTCACGGCTGCGTCAGCTGCCCCTGAATCCGTTTCGGGACTCTTACGCGTACACCAACTTCGGACTGACTGCCGCCGCGGAGGCGGTAGCCGAGCACCTCGGGACCGACTGGGCGACGCTGGCGCGGCAGGCGGTGTTCGGACCGCTGGGGATGACGTCGACGAGTTCGCGATACGCCGACTTCACCGCCCGCCCCGACCGGACCGTGGGTCACGTCCTGGTCGGCGGCGTGTACCGGGTGTCGCCGCAGCAACGCGACCCGGACGCGCAGTCGCCCGCGGGCGGGGTCAGCTCGTCGGCCACGGACGTGGCCAAGTGGATGGAGATGGTGCTCGCCGGGGGATCCGCGGGCGGACGCCTCCTGATCCCACCGGACGATCTGCTGGCCGCGACGTCGCCGCAGTCGATGTCGGCGCCGCCGTCGACCGCCGAGGCGCGGGGCGGGTTCTACGGCTTCGGCTTCAACGTCACCAGCTCGGCCGCGGGTCGGGTGGTGCTCAGCCATTCGGGCGCCTTCAGCCTCGGGGCCGCCACCGCGTTCACGCTGATCCCGTCCGCCGATGTCGGGATCGTGACGCTCACCAACGCGGCACCGATCGGCGTCCCGGAGACGCTCGACGCCGAGTTCGCCGACCTGGTGCAGTTCGGCGCCGTCCAGCAGGACTGGAAGATGCTGTACCGGAACGTCTTCGCTAAGATGGACCAACCCAGCGGGATGCTGGTCGGCGTCACCGCTCCCGCCCACCCGGCGCCCGCGGGGCCACTGTCGACGTACACGGGAAGGTACGACAACGCCTACTACGGCCCGGCGACGGTCACCGCCTCAGGCGATTCCTTGACGCTGAGGCTCGGACCGAAGAACATGGCCTTCCCGCTACGGCACTGGGACGGAGACACCTTCGTGTTCACCCCGCCGGGCGAGAACGCAGAGGCCGGCACGATCTCCAAGGCGACCTTCGACGGCGACCGCCTCGTCCTCGAGTACTACGACGGCGACCACCTCGGCACTTTCACCCGGCCAGCGGGGTGAACGCCTCGAAGTAGACCCGATCACGCGTGACGCCCGAGTCAACGAGCTGCCGGGTGGCCGACTCCATGAACGGCCCCGGCCCACACAGGAAGATGTCGCCGTGATCCGGGATTCCGACGGCACCCAGGTCGATCCGACCACGGCGCTCCCCCTCGGCGAGCCGATACCCGTCGGGCAGCTGTCGTCGACGGTGACCATGCGAGGGCGCGTTCATCCTCAGTCGTACACTGCGCTCGGCGGAGCCGCTCCGCACCGTCGGTCGGGCACTGGCCACCCATGCGGCGGACTCGGTCGCAACGCCCAGAGCCTGATGTGCAACCCGGTACGTACGCATCACTACGCCTGATAGGGTTTGCCGCATTGAACTTCGCGTGTGGTGCCATCATCACTGATCGGCCTGCAGACCGAAAGGGACGGCAATGCGTGGTCCTCGCATCTTCGTGTTCGGATACCACGGCTGGAAGAACATCGGCGCCGAGACGCGACTGGTGGCGATCGTCGAGAACCTACGCCGGCTGATCCCGGATGCATCGATCACCGCTTCCACGTTCGACCGCCACAACCTCGACTACCTGACCACCGTCGACCGCAGGGCCTACTTCAATCCCGGATTCCACCAGCGGCATGTCCGGCGGCTCCTCGGCGACGCCGACCTCTTGCTGTTGTCCGAGGGCAACATGTTCAGCGAGCGGTTCAGCCCGCTCATGATCGAGGGCTCCGCCAACGCCGTCGAGGAGGCCGCGCGCCAGGGCGTGAAATCCGTGGGTCTCGCCCTGGACTCCGGCACCGTCCACCCGAAGCGCCGCGAACGTCTCGTCGCCGCCATCGAAGCCCTCGATCGGCTCACACTGCGCGCCCCGCAGGCGTTGGACACCCTACGCGGGCTCGGTGTCCGACGCGAGATCGAGGTGACGGCCGACTGTGCTCTGTCGATGAGCACCCCCGCACCCGAGCTCACCGGACTACTGTGCGCGCGTTACGGAATCGGCGGCGGAGCGGTGCACGCGATCGCTCCTGTCGACTTCTACATGTGGCCCGCCACCGTCGCACTGATCGGACGCCCCAGCGAGTATCTCCGCTGGCCGGTGAAGGCGACCGGCGGCGCGGAGGTACGCCGGCAGACCGGCGAGCTGATCGACGACTGGGTGCGGTACACGGGCCATCTCCTCCGGTCCGCACCCGACGTGCAGGTACCGCTGGTGGTCATGGACCCGTCCGACCAGCGGATCGCAGGTGCCATCGCGGCGCGCGTCGGCCGACCGGACCGGACGCCGATCCTCGACGGCCACGATCTGACCCCACACGAGATGTCTGCGCTGATCAGGCGGTTCGACTCGCTGACCACCTCCCGCTATCACGCACTGGTGCTGTCGCTCGCCTACGCGACGCCGTTCGTCGCGCTCGGACACGACACCCGCACCCGGTTCGTCGCGGAGCAGGTCGGCGCTGGAGACGCCTTCGTCGCCCACGACGACCCGCATCGCGTGGACCGCATGATCGAACTGCACGGGCGGGTCACCGCCGCTGCCGACGAGGTGCGGCGCACGCTCGTGGTGAGCGTCGCTCCCCTGCAGGCCGCCGACAAGCACAACTACGAACTGGTCCGCGACCTGCTGGATTCGTGAGCCCCTACCGCCGGAGCCCGTGCCGCCGCGCGATCATGCTCGAGACGACCTCGATCGGGAGCAGCCTCTTGAGCAGGAACACCAGCGGTGCGTTGGAGCCTACGGCGTAGAACTCGCGCGGCTTGTCGGCCTCGATCGCCTTGACGATCACGTCCGCGACCTGGGCCGGTCTGATCCCGGCCCGCTCATTCGCGTCGAGGTTGGAGATCATCGTGTCGAAGTCGGTGCGGTAGACCGAGTCGTCGGCGACGTATCTGGTGCGTCGCTGCCCGATCCCGGTCGCGATGGAGCCGGGCTCCACGGTGGCGACCCACACACCGAACGGTGACAGTTCCTGCCGCGCCGCGGACGCGAAGCCCTTGAGGGCCGCCTTCGCTGCCACGTACGAACCGCGGTAAGCCAGAGGGAAACTCGCGAGCATCGAGCCGACCATGATGACGCGGCCGTAGCCCCGGGCCCGCATCCCCGGCAACAGCTTCTGGGTCAGCTGCACGGCGCCGAAGACGTTGGTCTGGAACAGACGGTCGACGGCCTCGGCGGGCAGCTCCTCGAGCGGTCCGGACTGCGACTCGCCCGCGTTGTTGACCACGATGTCCACCTCGCCCGCCGCGGCGGCACACGCGGCGACCGAGGCGCGGTCGGCGAGATCGAGGGCCAGGTACTCGACACCGGGGATCGGGTGGGCGACGGCACCGGGGTCGCGGCTCGTGCCGAGGACGCGGTATCCCTTGTCCACCAATAGCTTCGCGACCTCGAGGCCGATACCCGAGCTGGCGCCGGTGACCAGCGCAGTGCGGCTCATCGCGCCGCCCGCGCCGTCGCGGCGGCCGCGGCCCGGCCGGCCGTCATCCCCGAGAAGATGCAGCCGCCGAGGAAGGTGCCCTCCAGCGCGTTGTAGCCGTGCACCCCGCCGCCGCCGAAGCCGGCGACCTCGCCGGCCGCATACAGGCCGGGCACCGCGTCACCGTCGGCTCCCAGCACGCGCGCGGACAGGTCGGTCTCGAGGCCACCCAATGTCTTGCGGGACAGGATGTTCAGTCGCACCGCGATGAGCGGGCCGTGGGCAGGGTCGAGGATCTTGTGCGGCTTGGCCACGCGAACGATCTTGTCGCCGAGGTACTTCCGAGCGTTGGTGATCGCTTGCAGCTGAGCGTCCTTGCTGAACGCGTTGTCGATCTCCCGGTCTCGGGCGGTGATCTCCGCGCGCAGCGCGTCGTGGTCGATGTGCCCGCCACGCCCGAGCCTGTTCATGCCGTCGACCAGGGTGCGCAGGTCGTCAGCGACCACGAAGTCCACCCCGTGCTGCTTGAATGCCTCCACGGGGCCGGGCGCGCCCTTCGACTTCACCCGGCCCAGAGCGAGTTTCAGGTCCTTCTGGGTGATATCCGGGTTCTGCTCCGATCCCGAGAGTGCGAATTCCTTCTCGATGATCGTCTCCGTCAGCACGAACCACGAGTAGTCGTACCCGGTCTGCAGGATCGCGCGCATCGTCGAGTTGGTGTCGAAACCAGGGAAGTTGGGCGCGGCGAGCCGGTTGCCGTTCGCGTCGAACCACATCGATGACGGCCCGGGGATGATCCGGATGGCATGGTTCGGCCAGATCGGGTCCCAGTTGTGGATTCCCTCCGTGTAGGCCCACACCCGGTCTCGATTGACGATGTTGCCGCCGGCGCGCTCGGCGATCTCCAGCATCCGCCCGTCGACGTGAGCCGGTACACCGGCGATCATCGTGTCGGGGAACGGGCCGACCCGCTCCGTGGGCCAGTACTTCCGCATCAGGTCGAAGTTGTGCCCGATGCCGCCCGACGTGACCAGCACCGTCGGCGCGCGGAACTCGAAGTCACCCGTCACGTCCCGGTCCGTCGCGACGCCCCGCTCGGCATCGGTCGGGGACAGTACCGCGCCGCTCACGCCGACCACGGCACCGTCCTCGGTGATCAGCTCGTCCACGCGGTGCCGGAATGCGAAGGTCACCAGACCGCCGACCTCCGCCCGCTCCACCGGCTCCCGGAACACCCGGACCACCTCGGGACCGGTGCCCCACGTGAGGTGGAACCGCGGCACCGAGTTGCCGTGCCCGGAGGCCAAGCCGCCGCCGCGCTCGGCCCAGCCGACCACCGGCGTCACACTCAGCCCCAGTTCCTTGAGGTAGTCCCGCTTGCGGTAGGTGGCGAACTCGACATAGGCGCGGGCCCACTTGCGCGGCCAGCGGTCCTCGTCCTCGCGATCGAACGCCGCCGACCCGAGCCAGTCCTGATACGCCAGGTCGAACGAGTCCTTGATCCCCAACCGCCGCTGCTCCGGCGAATCGACGAAGAACAGCCCGCCGAGCGACCAGAACGCCTGGCCGCCGAGGTTGTTGCGGTTCTCCTGGTCGATGATCAGGACCCTGCGCCCCGCCTTGGTGAGTTCGTGCGCGGCGACCAGGCCCGCCAGGCCGGCGCCGACGATGATCGCATCGGGTGCGGTATCCGTCATGACCACACCCTACGACCCGAGACCCACGCTATGGTCCCAGTGCCGCCACCGCCGCATCGAGGGCGGACAGCACAGCCGCGATCGCCGGCCGTCGATGCGCCCCAGGCCTGGTCGCGACCTCGACGATCCGAGCCGCACGCACATCGGCGATCTCGATGCCCACCACCCCCGGGTGGGTCACCGCGTGCCGGGCCACCAGTGCGACCCCGAGGCCGGCGGCGACCATGGCCTGCATGGTGTGGAAGTCGTTGATGCGCTGCACGATCCTGGGTTGTACGCCGGTGATGGTGGCGAAGGAGCGGAGCACGTCGTCGACGGGGAAGCCGTCGCGGACGCTGATCCAGTCGAGCTCACCCAGAGCGGCGGGATCGACGCGTGGCACCGACTCGGCCCGCTCACTCCGTTCCCGGCGCCCCACCGACTCAGCCCGCTCACTCCGTTCCCGGCGCCCCACCGACTCAGCCCGCTCACTCCGTTCCCGGCGCCCCACCGACTCGGCCCGCTCACTCCGTTCCCGGCGCCCCACCGACTCGGCCCGCTCACTCCGTTCCCGGCGCCCCACCGACTCGGCCCGCTCACTCCGTTCCCGGCGCCCCACCGACTCGGCCCGCTCACTCCGTTCCCGGCGCCGGGCACGCTCCGCGAGGGGGTGGCCGACGGGGACGACGAGGTCGATCGGCTCCCGCATGAGCTCGCGGGAGGCGATGCGGGGGCCACCCAGCGGCGCAGCCCGTTCGTCTCGGTGGGTGACGACGACGTCCGCGTCGGCGAGCATCGCGGGTAGCTCGGTCCCTGGAAGGTCGACGTCGGCGGCCCGCACCGCGAACCCGGCGCCCGCGACCCGCCGCAGCACGTCGGGAAGCAGCAGCTCGGCCGCCGACGGGAACATGGTCAGTCGCACCACCCCCATCGGCGTGCTGCGATAGCGGTCCATCTCGGCGCGCGCCCGGTCGAGCTCGGCGAGGACGGATTCGGCCCGCGCCACCAGCGCGAGCCCCGCGTCGGTGAGCCGGATCCGCCTCCCGTCGGGCTCGAGCAGTTCCACGCCGGCCTCCCGCGCAAGCACCTTGAGCTGCTGGGAGACGGCCGACGGTGTCATGGCGAGCGCGTCGGCCGTCGCCGCGACGGTGCCGCGATCGGCGAACTCTCGCAGGATCCGCAGGCGGTGCACGTCCATGAACACGAGAATAACTTAAGCGCAACTTCACGAAGGGTGAAGAAACAGTCGCTTGAGTCGAATGGTCCGGTCCGCGAAGCTGGTGTCCATGATCCCCCGTGACCGCCTCGTCGCCCTGTCCGTGGTCGTGCTGTGGGGCCTCAACTTCCTCGCGATCCACTACTCACTCGACTACTTCCCGCCGTTCTTCCTCGGGGCGCTGCGGTTCCTCGTCATCGCCGTGCCCGTGGTGCTGTTCGTGCCCCGGCCCCAGGTGCCCGTGCGCTGGCTGGTGCTGTACGGCGTCGGCTTCGGGACTCTGCAGTTCGTGTGCCTGTTCCTCGCCATGCACCTCGGCATGCCCACGGGGCTCGCCTCGCTGGTGCTGCAGAGCTCGGCGCCGTTCACCGTGGTGCTGGGCGCGCTGCTGCTGCACGAACGTATGACGGTCCGCCAGATCGTCGGGATCTGCGTCGCGGTGGGTGGCATGGCACTGATCGTGATCGACCGGGCCGGGCACTCCGCGGCAGCCGGCGTGGTCCCCGTGCTGCTGACCGTGGCGGGCGGGCTCGGCTGGGCGTTCGGCAACCTCGGCAATCGGCTCGCCAAGCCCGCCGATCCACTGAGCTTCACCCTGTGGATGTCCGTGGTCCCGCCGCTGCCGATGCTGGTCCTCAGTGCCGCCGTCGAGGGTCCGACGACAGGCTGGGTCGCGCTCTGGCACAGCCCGTCGTCCACCGCCGGCCTCGTCGCACTCGGCGGCCTGGCGTACACGGTGCTACTCGGCACCATCGCCGGCTCGGGGCTGTGGAGCCATCTGATGACGCGATACCCGTCGTCGACCGTCGCGCCCGTGTCCCTGCTGGTCCCGGTGGTCGGAATCGCGGCCAGCGCCGTCGTGCTGGGGGAGCGCCCCACCGCCCTGGCGCTGGCCGGTGCCGTCGTTGTGCTGGGCGGTTGCCTGGCCGGGCTCACCGGTGCGCGGCGTACGCCGTCCGCCGCGCCCGCCGGCGAGTCGGTGCAGCTCCCGCCACCGTCGGCGCCCGCGCGGGCCTGACGGCGAACGGCACCGAGACCGGCGCACACCGAGCGATCCGCGACGGGTGGCCTATCCTTTCGCACATGTCGCAACGTCTGCCGCTGCGCGCCCGGACCGCGCTGCTCGCCGCCCGCGCCGCCGCCTGGGCCTCCCAGCGCGCCGGGCGGGGCAAGGGCTCGATGATCGGTGGCCTCGTGGCCTTGAAGATCGAACCGAACCTCATGGCGCGGCTCGCAGCCGGCCACCGGACCGCGGTGATCACGGGGACGAACGGCAAGTCCACGACCACCCGCATGACCGCCACCGCGCTGGCCACGCTCGGGCAGCGGGTCGCCACCCAGGCCGACGGCGCCAACATGGACGCTGGCATCGTCGCCGCCCTCACCGCCCACCAGGGCGCGCCCCTGGCCGCGCTCGAGGTGGACGAGCTGCACGTGCCGCACGTCCTCGACGCCGTGCGCGCCGAGGCGCTGGTGCTGCTCAACCTCTCCCGCGACCAGCTCGACCGCGTCGGCGAGATCAACGCCATCGAGCGCAAGCAGCGCGCCGCGGTGGCCGCGCACCCGGAGACCACGGTGATCGCCAACTGCGACGACGTGCTGGTGACCTCCGTGGCGTACGACGCGAAGAGGGTCGTGTGGGTGGCCGCCGGCGGCGGGTGGGTGAGCGACTCGGTGTCGTGCCCACGGTCGGGCGAGCCGATCGCGCGCGACGGCGACCACTGGTACTCGACGGGTGCGGATTTCTCTCGCCCCCAGCCGGATTGGCGAGTGGACGACGAGAACCTCTACGGCCCTGGCGATCTCGTGCTTCCGATGAAACTGAAGCTGCCGGGACGCGCCAACCGCGGCAACGCGGCGCAGGCGGTCGCGGCGGCGGTCGCGATGGGTGCCGACCCGCGCGCCGCGGTCCAGGCCGTGAGCTCCGTCGGGGAGATCGCCGGCCGCTACTCGAGCGTGCGGGTGGGCGGGCACACCGTGCGAATGCTGTTGGCCAAGAACCCCGCCGGGTGGCAGGAGGCGATGTCGATGGTCGACGGCCGTGCTGGCGGACTGGTGATCGCCGTCAACGGCCAGGTGCCCGACGGGGAGGACCTGTCGTGGCTGTGGGACGTGCAGTTCGAGCGGTTCGACAACGCGCAGGTGGTGGCCTCGGGCGAGCGGGCCGCCGATCTGGCGGTGCGGCTCACCTACGCGGGCGCCGAGCACACCCTGATCGCAGACCCGCTGTCCGCCATCGCATCCTGTCCGCCCGGACGGGTAGAGGTGCTCGCCAACTACACCGCGTTCCGAGACCTGAACCGAGCGCTCGAGGCACAGGTGACCAAGTGATCGACTTCTCCGGGTCCGCAGAGCGGATCACCGAGTCCACGTTGGTGATCGGGCTCGTGCTGCCCGACGTGATGGGCACGTACGGCGACGGTGGCAACGCGCTGATCCTGCGCCAGCGGGCGCGGCTGCGCGGCTACGACGCCGAGGTGCTCCCCATCACGCTGGCCGACCCCGTCCCCGCCACGTGCGACGTGTACACCCTCGGCGGTGCCGAGGACTACGCGCAGCGCCTGGCGACCCGCCACCTCGCCCGCTACCCCGGGCTGCAGGAGGCCGCGGGGCGCGGCGCGCCCGTGCTGGCGATCTGCGCCGCTATCCAGGTGCTCGGCCACTGGTACGAGACCTCGGAAGGCGAACGCGTGGAGGGTATCTCACTGTTCGACCTGACGACATCCCCGCAGGCCACGCGGTCCATCGGCGAGATCGCGGGCGAGCCGCTCGTCGAAGGATTGACACAGTCGCTCACCGGCTTCGAGAACCACCGGGGCGGGAGCGCACTCGGTCCCGACGCCCGGCCGCTGCAGCGCGTCACGCGCGGCACCGGCAACGGCGCCGGCGCGGCGGTCGACGGTGTCGTACAGGGCAGCGTGATCGGCACGTACATGCACGGCCCCGCGCTGGCCCGTAACCCCGAGCTCGCGGACCTGCTGCTGGCCCGCGCCACCGGGGACGAGCAGAAGGACATCGACCTGCCCGACGTCGACCTGCTCCGTCGCGAACGGCTCGGCCGAGCCGCCCGCGAGGGCGCCATCCCCCGCCGATGACGGTGTCCGGGGGCGACCCGGGATCGTTCGGGCAGGAGGAGGCCGACGCCCGCGCGACGATCGAGCGGCTGCAGGCTGCGCACCCCGCATCGCGTGGCCGGGCGTTCAACATCGTCGTCACGCTGATCGAGGTCGGCGGTGCCCTCGTACTGTTCAAGCTCGCCCGCCACCTCGGCTGGAGCGATGTCGCCGCCTACCTCCTGGGTTGCCTCGCGCCGATCGTCGGCGCGGCGGCGGTGTGGATCCGTTCACGCCGGTTGAGCGGAGCGTCGGCGGCGATCTTCGCCTTCACCGCACTCTCGGCCGTCGTGGCCGTGATCGGCAGCACCACTCCGAAGGTGTTGCTGTACAAGGACTGCGCCACCACCGCGGTCGTCGGGCTGATCTTCGCAGGGTCCTGCGTGATCGGGCGGCCACTGATCTTCTACTTCGCGCAGCGGTACGGCACCGACGGCAGCGCGGAGGGGATGCGCTCGTTCGACCTGATGTGGCGGGCGTTCCCGCCGTTCCGGCGGGTGATGTACCGGATGAGCATCACGTGGGCGGTCGCCTACCTGGTGCAGGCGGCCGTGACGGCCTATCTCGTCGCGGTGAGTCCCTTCGACACCGGTTACACGTGGGACCAGGTCCTGCCGATCGTCGCGACGGTGATCGCGATCGCCGTCACCGTGGTGATCAGCCGGCGCGCCCAGGCCGAGGGGCGGCGCCGGGCAGAGGCCGAAGGCCAGTCACCGGCTCGGGGTCGCGAGCACTCGGACTCCGCGGTCCACGACGAGCGGGAGCCGTAAGAGGGCACAATCGGCCGCATGAGTGTCGCGTTCCTGGTCACCTCGCTGGCCATCGTCGCAACCCCCGGCACCGGTGCCATCCTCACGATCACGGCCGGCCTCCGCGCCGGACGGCGCGCCTCGGTGGTCACGGCGTTCGGGTGCACGCTCGGGATCGTGCCGCATCTCGTCGCGGCGATCACGGGGACCGCCGCGCTACTGCGCGCGGGCGCACTCGCGTTCGATGTGCTGAAGTTCGCCGGTGTCCTCTACCTGCTGTACATGGCGTGGTCGACCTGGCGGGACACGGGGGTACTCGCCGTCGGCGACGGCTCGTCCCCCAGGGCGTGGCGGGCGATCGGCAACGCCGTCGTCGCGAACGTCTTGAACCCGAAGCTGACGTTGTTCTTCTTCGCGTTCCTACCGCAGTTCATCAATGCGCAGCAGGCCGCGCTGCCGCAGATGCTCACATTGAGTGGGGTGTTCATGGCGCTGACATTCGTCGTGTTCGTCGGATACGGATTGTTCGCCAGCGCGATGCGCCACCACGTGATCGCGAAGCCGCTCGTGGTCCGGCGGATCCAGCGACTCTTCTCGCTCAGCTACATCGGGATCGGCGCAAAACTGGCGACAGCCCACCGTTGAGGAGACCGCTACAGCGTCACGCGAGCTGAACCCGACATCGAAATCGCCACTCCAGGATCGTGGGTCGACTGCCGATCCTCTCGTCGGTTTCGTTCCCGCCGGTCGGCGGAGCGCATCACCAGAGTCCGAGCACCGCCTGTTCGCGCGCCAGCAGACGCATCTTGGTGGCGACGCCACCGCCGGCGGAGAACCCGCCGGACCGGCCACCCGCTGCGAGCACCCGGTGACACGGCACGACGATCGCATAGGGATTGGCGCCCAGCGCCCGTCCGACCGCCCGTGCCGATCCCGGCCGCCCGATCTGCGCGGCGATCTCACCGTACGTGGCGGTGGAGCCGACGGGAATCCGCCGGGCCGCCGTGTAGACGTCGCATGCGAAGGCCGCGACACCACTCATGTCCAACGCGATACCGGACAGGTCACCCTCGCCCGTCCCGACCAGGTCGGTGATGGCGGCGATCGCGGCCCGGGCATGCGCGGGCGGCCGTCCTTCGACAGCCCCCGGGTGCAGCCGGCGCGCCCGCTCCCGAAGGGCGTCGACGGCGGCCTCGGGGAGTTGCACGCCGGTCAGCGCGGCATCGTTCCACGCGAGCGCGCAGGTCCCGATGTCGGTGTCGAACACGACGAATCCCTCCACCAGACCTGGATACCACCGAAACAGTGCTCAGGCCTCGACGACGGTGCAGCGTTCACGGGTGCGGTCCACCTCGAACCAGCCGCGTTCCCACTCCTGCCAGGCCCGCAGATGCTCTCGTTCGGACTCGCCGTCGCGGGCGACGGCCCGCTCCAGCCGGGCCGCAGGATCACCACCGTCGAGCCACAGCGCGAGATCGGTGCGCGACGCGAACGATCGGCGCCCACTCGACACGCCCTCGAGCACCACCAGCGGCGCCCACGACATGCGGGTCTCCGGGCCGGGACGCGGCACCCCGTCGCGCCACTGCATCGGCCGGTACCTCGCGTCCCAACCCCGCGCGAAGGGGTCGATGATCTCGCGCAGCATCCGCGGCCACCACGCGGCCGGGTTGTCCCACGTCGCGTAGTCGTCGGTGCGCACGAGCGCCACCCGGTGGCCCGCGGCGGAAAGGTCGTCGACCAGCGCCGCAGCGTACGTCGACTTACCCGCACCCGACGGGCCGTCGACGGTGACGATGCCGCGCGCTCCGCCGAGGCGCGCGAGTACCTCATCGGCTCTCACACGTCGGCCCGCATGCGAGCGCTGCTGTAACCCGGGTCGGGCGGAAGCATGTCCTCGGGCATGTCGTCCGGTTCGGCGGGAAGGTCGTCGAAGTGCGGCGCGGCCGGGCGAGGTGTGGGGGCATCACCCACCGCCGGCACGAGCGTCTCGTCGAGCGGCCTGCGCACCTCGGCGACCACCCGCGGGGGCTCCGACAGCGCACGCCGGCCGGTCATCGCACGCCCGAGCGTGAGCTCGTCGGCGAACTCGAGCTCGGCACCCATGGGCAGGCCCGATGCGGGCCGCGTCACCGTCAGGCCCGGGAAGTCGCGGAGCATGCGGACGAGGAACGCAGCCGTCGCCTCCCCCTCGGTGTTGGGGTCGGTCGCGATGATCACCTCAGACACGTCGACACCATCGGTGGCCGTGCCGAGCCGCACGAGCAGCTCGCGGATGCGCAGCTTGTCGGGGCCGATCGATTTGATCGGGTTGAGCGCCCCGCCGAGCACGTGGTACAGACCGTCGAACTCACGGGTCCGCTCCACGGCCTGCACGTCCTTGGCCTCCTCGACCACACATATCGTGGACCGATCCCGTCGGGCGTCCGAGCAGATCCGGCACCGTATCTCGGCGGAGACGTTGCCGCACACCTCGCAGTAGCGCACGTCGTTTCGCACTCGATCGAGCGCGCGGGTGAGCCTGTCGATGTCCCCCGGCTGCACTCCGAGCAGGTGGAACGCGATGCGCTGCGCACCGCGCGGGCCCACGCCCGGCAGCTTCGCGAGCTCGTCGATCAGTTCCTGGACCGGTCCCTCGTACACGTGCCTCCCGTCAGAAGCCGGGCAGGCCGGGCATACCGCCCGCGAGCGGACCCATCTTCTGCTGCGCGACCGCGGAGGTGTTGTTCGCCAGGTCCTCGAGCGCACCCAGGACCAGGTCCTGCAGCGTGTCGACGTCCTCGGGGTCGACCACCTTGGGGTCGATCGACACGGACGTCACCTGCCCGTCGCCGGTGGCTGTGATCCGCACCAGACCCCCGCCGGCCTGCCCCTCCACCGCCGTCGCGGCGATCTCGGCCTGCGCCGCGAGCAGCTGCTGCTGCATCGCGCCGACCTGAGCCATCAAATCCTCCATCGAGCCACCGGGCTGCATGGTTTCCTCCGTAGTCCCCGGACGAGTCCGTCCAGTATGCCGATCTGAAGTGACGCCTGTCAGCTGCTGCGATTGATGCGTCCGTACAGCTGAGCCGTGAAGGCCCAGCGCATCGCCCTGCTGGCCGCCAGCACGGTCCCGGCCGTCGTTCTCACCGGCTGCACCATAAGCGATGCCACCGACAGGTCGCAGCCCGCCACGCACACCACCCTATCGCTCGCGGCGCCCAGTCCCGTCGCAGCCGACGCGACGCTGAGTAGACAGGTGCCCACCGGGCGCGGCGGCACGAGGGACTGCAACACCACCGGCACCGCGGGCGATGACGGCTTCCCCGAGCACACCCTCGACTGGAACGTCGCCGACCGCCTGTACAAGCTGCTCGAGACGCAAGGCGTTCAGGTCGCCTTCTCCCGGCCCGACGACGCCTCCGTAGGCCCGTGTGTGGACGTCCGCGCCCAGACCGCCGACTCCTGGGACGCCGATGCGGCCGTCTCCATCCACGCCGACGGTACGGCCGCCACCGACCACGGCTTCCACGTGAACCTCTCGTCGCCGCCTACGGTGCTGGTCGAATGCGGCAACATGAGGAACTCCGCCGACGAGGCCGTGCTGAATTCGGCCGACGGCCAGCAGCGGACCGCGCAGGCACTCGCTGACGGGCTCGCCGCGTTCCTGTCGAGGCGATAGGCGCCTGTCGAGGCGATAGGCGCGGACATGTCCGCAACTCGACCCCGACACCGCCGCGAGGTCGACTATCCGGTCGGCGGTGGCCACAGGGACGTCCTGCGGATCACACCGCGAGTACCCGCGCGCTGACGTACTCCCGCTCCGTGCCGTCCACGGGATCGATGAACGCCAGCCGCCGGGCCAGCAGCCGCAGCGGGTCGGTGAAGTCGTCGTCGGCGACCACGCGCTGCTCGGGATAGAGCGGGTCTCCCAGGATCGGCACGCCCAAGCCGGCCATGTGCAGGCGCAACTGATGGGTCTTGCCGGTGCGCGGGGTGAGCCGGTAACGGCCGGCCGCTCCCAGCCAGTCCGCGAGCTCCACCCGCGACTCGGCGTTGGGCTCGCCCGCCACCTCGTACGCGCGCATGATGCCCGGGGTCTTCTCGATGCGCGAGCGCACCACCGCCGGCAGCTCCAGCCCGTCGCGGAGCGGTGCCAGCGCCTCGTATTCCTTCCGCGCGCTGCCAGCCGCGAACAACTGCTGATACGCGCCCCGCACCGAGGGGTCGACGGTGAACAGCAGCACGCCGGCGGTCAGCCGGTCCAGCCGGTGCGCCGGCGCGATATGTGGCTCGCCGAGCCCCAGGCGCAGCCGCACCAGCGCGCTCTGCACGACGCGCGCACCTCGCGGCATGGTCGCCAGGAAGTGCGGCTTGTCCACCACCACGATCCGCTCGTCGCGGTACAGGACGGGCTGGTCGAACGGCACCTCGACCTCGTCGGGCAGCTGCCGGTACATCCACACCGGCTGCCGCGCGGCCACCGTCGTCCCGGCGCCGAGCCGGGCACCGTCGGCACCCATCACGGCGCCGGCCGCGAACTCCCCTGCCACGTACGCGGCGGTCCCGGGGAAGCGTGTCTCGAGGACGTCGGCGAGCGCGTGGCCGGCCTCCTCCGCCGCGATCACCAGGCGCGTCGGGTCGACGCCGTCGCGCAGCGGCAGGGGCGCGACGGGGGCACCGCGATGGCGCCGCCGCGACCCGCCTGTCAGGACGCCTCGACCAGGTTCTTCAGGTTGCCGAGCAGCGCGGCCTGGATCCGGTTCAGGCCCTTCGGCGCGAACGTCTTCTCGAAGAAGCCGCCGATGCCGCCGGCACCCTTCCACGAGGTGGTGGTGGTCACGATGGAGGACGCGGGCCCGGCGGGCGCCACGGTGTAGGTGGTCACCATCGAGGAGTTGGCATCGGTCTCGGTGATCGTCGACCCCACGACGGCGACGGTAGCCGCGACGCTGCGGGAGCGCTTGGCGGTCGCCTGCAGTGTCCAGGAGGCAACGGTGCCGGCCCCCTGGCCGCCCTCGACGACCTTGTAGTCGAGGTACTGCTCGGGGAGGATCTGCGGGCGGGTGGTGAAGTAGTCGCTGAGCGCGGCGAGGACCTTCTCAGGCGCGGCGGCGACGGTGACGGACTGGGTGGCGGTTACCTGGGCCATGATGTGTCCTCCGATAGGCGTGCCCGCCGCAGGGAACGGGCCGGGGCACGCACCCAGGACGGACCGGGTCGATGCCGACCCTATCGAATCCATCACGAGCAGCCGACTCCGGTGGCCGCCGTCGGAGCCGGGGTATAGCGTCACTGGATGTGAGCCTACGACCTGAATCGCCGCGACGCGCCCGGTCCGCCGTGCCGATCGCGGGCGAGGCGGCCTTCGCGGACGGGGTGGAACGGCTCCTGGCCAGCTATCGCGCGATACCGGAGACGGCATCGGTGCGGCTGGCGAAGAAGACGTCCAACCTGTTCCGAGCCCGCGCCGTGACCACGGCCCCCGGCCTCGACGTGTCCGGGCTGGGCATCGTGGTGTCGATCGACCCACAGGCCCGCACGGCCGACGTCGCGGGTATGTGCACCTACGAGGACCTGGTCGCCGCGACGCTGCCCTTCGGCCTGGCGCCGACGGTGGTGCCGCAGCTGAAGACCATCACGCTGGGCGGGGCGGTGACGGGGCTCGGAATCGAGTCGACGTCGTTCCGCGGCGGCCTGCCCCACGAGGCGGTGCGCTCGATGGACATCCTCACGGGTGCCGGCGAGATCGTCACCGCGGCGCCTGGCGGCCCCAACGAGGACCTCTTCTTCGGATTCCCCAATTCCTATGGGACATTGGGCTACTCGGTGCGACTGACGATCGAGCTCGAGCCGGTGAAGCGGTTCGTGGAGCTGCGGCACGTTCGCTTCCACGCCCTCGCCGAGCTGCAGGACGCGATGGATCGCATCATCGGGGCCGGCGAATTCGACGGCGAGGAGGTGCACTACCTCGACGGCGTGGTGTTCAGCGCCGACGAGGCCTACCTGTGTCTGGGTAGGCAGACCGACGAGGACGGGCCCGTCAGCGACTACACCGGTGGCGACATCTTCTATCGGTCGATCCAGCACCCGGACGGGGTCACGCGCGACCGGCTGACCACGCACGACTACCTCTGGCGCTGGGACACCGACTGGTTCTGGTGCTCGCGCGCATTCGGGGCGCAGAACCCGACGATCCGGCGGCTTTGGCCGAAGTCGATGCTACGCAGCAGCTTCTACTGGAAGCTCGTGGCTCTCGATCGCCGGTTCGACATCGGCGACCGGCTCGCGGCCCGGCGCGGCGACCCGCCCGGCGAGCGCGTCGTGCAGGACGTCGAGGTGCCCATCGAGAACACCACCGCCTTCCTCGAGTGGTTCCTCACCG
Source organism: Tsukamurella soli (assembly GCF_039541155.1). Classification (NCBI taxonomy): domain Bacteria; kingdom Bacillati; phylum Actinomycetota; class Actinomycetes; order Mycobacteriales; family Tsukamurellaceae; genus Tsukamurella; species Tsukamurella soli. The sequence goes on along the minus strand of NZ_BAABFR010000010.1, from coordinate 2,084 downwards.
AGATCCCCATCGAGCCGATCTGGCTGTGTCCCTTGCGTCTCCGCGAGCCGGCCCCCGTCGGTGCCGACCCCGTGCGGCCCTGGCCGCTGTACCCGCTGGAGCCGAAGCGGACGTACGTCAACATCGGCTTCTGGTCGGCGGTGCCCATGCAGCCGGGGCAGATCGAGGGCCGGGCGAACCGACTCATCGAGACACGGGTGTCCGAGTTGGACGGACACAAGTCCCTCTACTCGGACGCCTTCTACACCCCCGAGCAGTTCGACGAACTGTACGGCGGTGCAAGATTTCGGGAATTGAAGGCCGCGTACGACCCGCAGGGTCGCCTGCTGGACATGTACGCCAAAGCAGTTCGGAGGCAATAGATTGCAGAACACAAGCGATTACCTGGCTAAATTGACTCTCGCCGAGATCATCGAGAAGCTGGCCGGCGGCGACCTCGCGATCCGCGTCACGGCGTACGACGGCAGCACCGCCGGGCCCGCCGACGCACCGTACGGACTCGAGCTCAAGAACGCACGCGGCACCAGCTATCTGGCCCAGGCACCGTCGGACATGGGACTGGCACGGGCGTACATCGCGGGAGACCTTGAGCTGCACGGCTCCCATCCCGGTGACCCGTACGGGCCGCTGAAGGCGCTCTCGGACAACCTCGAATTCGCCCGCCCCACCCCGCTTCTGCTGGCCCAGATCGCGCGGTCGATCGGCGTCGAGCACTTCAAGCCGGTCGCCCCGCCGCCGCAGGAGGCGCTGCCCCGCTGGCGCCGGTACGCGGAGGGGCTGCGGCACAGCAAGACCCGCGATGCCGAGGCCATCCATCACCACTACGACGTCTCCAACCGGTTCTACGAGCTGGTGTTGGGACCGTCTATGACGTACACCTGCGCATGCTTCCCCGACGCCGACGCCACCCTCGAGGAGGCACAGGAGAACAAGTACCGGCTCGTCTTCGAGAAGCTGCGGCTGCAGGAGGGCGACCGCCTGCTGGACGTGGGCTGCGGCTGGGGCGGCATGGTGCGATACGCCGCCCGGCGAGGCGTGCGCGTTATCGGCGCGACCCTGTCCCGGCAGCAGGCGGAGTGGGCGCAGAAGGCGATCGCCGAGGAGGGGCTGAGCGACCTCGCCGAGGTCCGGTTCAGCGACTACCGCGACGTGCCCGAGTCGGGCTTCGACGCCATCAGCTCGATCGGCCTCACCGAGCACATCGGCGTCAAGAACTACCCCGCCTACTTCACGTCGTTGCGGGACAAGCTCAGGACCGGCGGCCTGCTGCTCAACCACACCATCACCCGACCAGACAACCAGATCTCCGGCAAGGCAGGGCAGTTCATCGACCGATACGTCTTCCCCGATGGGGAGCTGACCGGCTCCGGCCGGGTGATCACCGCCATCCAGGACATCGGCGGCATGGAGGTCCTGCACGAGGAGAACCTGCGGCCGCATTACGCGATGACCCTTCGGGACTGGAACCGCAACCTCGTCGCCAACTGGGACGACGCCGTGGCTGAGGTCGGTATCGGCACCGCCCGCGTCTGGGGCCTCTACATGGCCGGGTCGCGGCTCGGCTTCGACCGCAACGTAATTCAGCTGCACCAGGTCCTGGGCGTGAAGCTGGACGAGAAGGGCGGCGCCGGCGACCTGCCGCTGCGCCCCTGGTGGAACGCCTGACCAAGACTGCTCCGGTGCCCGGGCACCGTCACCGTCGGTGGCGGGTCCCGGGCACTGCCGTATCCCCCGACGGCGTCAGTCGATCGGCCGCGCGCCGAGCTCCGTCTTGAGCAACTCCAGCGCCACCTCGTCGGGGTCGCGCCGCGGCGCCGACGACGACACACCCGCGGCGTCCTCCGCCGCGGCGTCGGCCATCATCTGTTCCTCGCTGATCTCCGGGGCCGGCTCGGGGTCCGGTTCGGGGGGCAGTGGGATGTCGTCGTCCGGCCGGTAGCCCCCGCCCGCGGGGCGCGCCGACGGCGTCTGCCCGCTCGGCTCCTGCTGCGGCGGACGGCGGTACGACTGACCGCCCGGTTGGCTGCCCGGAGGTTGCTGGGCGCCCGGGGCCTGCTGGCCGGTCGGGGGCTGCTGGCCGGCGC
>NZ_BAABFR010000009.1:0-86048 GCF_039541155.1 Tsukamurella soli | reverse complement strand
GTGCCGGTTGCGCGGGGGCCGCGGCGCGGGCCAGCGGTCGCTGCGTCACGGTGATACGCGCGGCCTGGGCGCGAGGAACGCCCGCGCTGCGTCTCGGGCCGGCTGCGGTGCGAGCGGTCGGGGTACGGGTATCGAAATCGACGACTGTCATGATTCCTCGGGTTCGTGTGGCACGTCGCTGCGTCGGATCGAAGGGATCCGCGTGGCCCCGGGGGGCGCTGCGACGGTGGGTGTCGGATCGGATGTCAGAGACAGGGCAGCCGGAATGCGGCTCAGCGGCGACACATTCGACAGAACACACGAACCATGGGGAGACGGCAGCCCAGCGCGACGGTCTCATAGCCGACGCGCAGATGTGCCTGATGACTCCCAGTCATACCGGTAAAGATAACATCGCTCACGGTCCGACGACCATCTCGCCGCCTGTGAATGCGACGTCGATCACACCCGGACGTCGGTGGACGCCGCCGCTGAGCGCGGCGTACGGTCGGATACGTGCTGCTCTGACGCGCTTCGATCCCGTATCCGTCGAACCTGGGAATCGTCGCGCGCAGTCGCGTCCGCATGCCCGGGCATTCCTGATTCAGGAGGCCCCGATGGCCGAACCCGCACTGTTCCGTCTGGCACCCTCTCGTCCCATACCGTCCGGTCCGCCGTATCGGCCCTCACCTTCATATGGCCGGACGGCAGCGTCGTATTCGACGACGTCTCGTTCACCGTTCCGACCGGAAACACCGCTCTGGTCGGCGCCAACGGGGCCGGGAAGTCGACGCTGCTGCGCATCCTCGCCGGCGAGCTCACACCCGACCGCCCCCTCGCCCTGTCGGGCGGCGAGGCGACCAACAATCTCGACGTCCCGTCCGTCGAGCTGCTGATGGAGGCCCTGTCCGAGTGGTCCGGGGCGCTACTCGTCGTGTCGCACGACGCGGGCTTCCGGGCCCGGTTGGCCCTCACCCGAGAGGTGGACGTGTCCTGCGCCGCACCGGGTACCGAGTTACGGTGACGCGATGCCCCCGTCCCCCGACACCGACCGTCCCCACGACGTCGGTCGCCCCGACCTCGCACGGCTCGATCCGGCGCGTGCGACGTGCCTGCGCGGCGCGATCGCGAACGCCGTGCTCGAGGGTTGGCGGCCGGGAGCCGACGCGGTCGGGCGCCTGTCCGAGCTCGCGGAGGGCATCGTGGGCATCGACCGGTTCGTCGAGGACGCCGTCGGGCGCGCCCTGGCCGCCGACGGTGCCGGGCCCGCGGGTGACGGGGGTGACGGTGCCGAGGCCGCCGCCCCCGTCTCCGTGCCCGAGTCGTTCACCGATACCGTGTATCCGGGCACATCCGTGCTGCGCAACAACTTCGGGATCCAGAACCGGGCGGCACTCGCCGAGCTCGAGTTCGAGACGGGAACGGCGCAGGCGTTCCGGATCGAGGCCGGACTCGTCGAGCTGCCCGACACGTTCGACGCCAGGCACCTCGACGCGATCCACGCACACCTCTTCGGCGCCCTCTATCCGTGGGCGGGGGTGCACCGCCGGTACGATATGGCCCTGGGGCACAACGCGTTCTACGCCGACCAGATCGACCGCTATCTCGCAGACGCCGCTCGGCTACTGCACCGCCGGCTGCCCCACGGCCATCGCCGGCGCCGCGGCCGGCAGCTCGACCGACTGCATTTCGCGCGGCTCGCGGCCGAGACCTACGCGTATCTCAACTGCGCCCACCCGTTCCGCGAGGGCAACGGCCGCACGGCGAAGACACTGCTACAGCTGGCGGCCGCCGAAGTCGGCTATCGCCTCAACTTCGAGATCGTATCGAAGGCACAGTGGGACACGGCATCCCGACTCTCTGCGCCCGAACACGGCCGGTACCGCCCCGCCGCCGAGCGCCTATACCCGGTCTTCATGTCGATCACCGCTCCCCGAGGCTGACGGGTCTCCTCGGGGAGGCCGGGTCGGGGGCCGGTCAGGCGAACCGGTAGGACTCCAGGTCGAGCCAGCCGGCCATCTCCGCCACCGTCTGCTCCAGCGCCGCCTCGGACTCCGGCGAACGGCACTCCGGCTCCCATGTGGTGGAGTGCACGAGCAGTGTCGCCGCCGCGCGGTCCGCCTTCACATCGCAGCGGGCCACGATGCGGTCGCCGAACAGGAACGGCAGCACGTAATAGCCGTGCACGCGTTTGTGTCTCGGCGTGTAGATCTCGATGCGGTAGCGGAAGTCGAACAGCGCCTCGGCACGCTCGCGCTGCCAGACGACGGGGTCGAACGGCGACAGCAGCACTCGCGCGTCGATCCGCCTGGGCCGCAGTGCATCCGCGTGCAGGTACACCGGCCCCGGCCAATCCGGCACCTCGACGTCCAGCAACTCGCCCGATGCCCGCATCGCGGCGATCGCGGGCGCGGCCTCAGCGGTCGACAGCCGGAAGTAGTCGCGGATGCAGCGCGGGCTGCCGATCCCGACCGCTCGCGCGGACTGCCTGGTCAGCTCTGCGAGCGCCTCCGTGGGCGGCACGGCGGGCACGTCGCCGAGCACCGCCACCGTCGGCGCGTACAGCCGCTCGAACTGCTGGGTGCGCCCAGCGCTGGTGACCTCGCCGAGGCGGAACAGCACCTCGAGGCCCTCCTTGACGGCCGACCAGTTCCAGCCCCAGTGCGTCTTCTCCACCACCTGGTCGTGTTCGAGCGCCGCCTCGAGCTCGCGGGCCGTGACGGGCGGCAGGCCCGCCAGCTCGGTGCGGATCCGGTCGAGCGTGCCCGGGTGCCGGGACTCGAACGACGCGACCCGGCCGACGGTGCGCTCCGAGGCGTGGCGGTAGCGCAGCAGCGGCCACACATCGGGCGGCACCAGCGACGCCTCGTGCGCCCACGTCTCCACGAGGCGACGCGGCGTGGCGTCCCGAGCACGGTCGAGCAGCGCCCGGTCGTACGGCCCGATCCGCGCGAACACGGGCAGGTACTGGCTCCGTGTGACGACGTTCACGCTGTCGATCTGCAGCAGGCGCACCCGGTCGATCACCTTCTGCACCGACCGCATCGTCGGCACGGAACGCGGCGCGAACCCCGGCTCGAAACCCTGCGCGGCCAGCGCGATGCGGCGGGCGGTGTGCTTGGCGATCCTCACGGCCGCCACGCTAGACCAGGGGTGCGACAGGTTCGGCCCGACGACTGCGCGTCCACCGACAAGCCGCCGAAGCCTCAGCACGCATCACCGTCCTCGGGCACAATGACGCCATGGGAGCCGGACGCGCGGTGGTGCTGGGCGGCGGCGGTCTCGCCGGGATCGCCTGGATGACAGGCATGCTCGCGGCCTGGGAGGCCGCGGGCCTGACCCCGGCACGGGACGCGGACACGGTGGTCGGCACGTCCGCGGGGTCGACGGTGGCCGCGCAGGCGACCAACCGCTCACCGTCGGACATATACGCGGGCCTGACCGGGGACGCGCCCACCGCCGAGGAGATCAGCCCGGGGCGGCACAGCGAGGAGCAGATCGGCGCGCTGCTCGAGATCATGTCGCAGGTCCCGCCGCCGCCCGAGTCGGAGCTGGTGGACTACTACTTCGCGGTGCCCGTCGACGACTCGCTCGCCGCGGCACGCCGGGAGGTGATCCGGCAGCGCTGCGCCGGTTGCGCGTGGCGGCCGGGCCTGGTGATCACCGCGCTGTCCCGGCGACGACGCGCACGGGTGACGTTCGACCAGACCACGGGGGTGCCGCTCGCCGACGCCGTCGCGGCGAGCTGTGCGGTACCCGGCCTGTGGCCGCACGTCACCGTCGGGGGCGACGACTACATCGACGGCGGGATGCTCAGCTCCACCAACGCAGATCTGGCCGCCGGGGCGGACCCGATCCTGGTGCTGCAGCCCGACCCGCGCCCCGACGATCTGTTCCCCGAGGCCGAGAAGGCCGCGCGCGCAGGGGCTCTCATCGTCCGGCCGGACGAGCGGTCGTGGCAGGCGGCCGGTTCGAACCCGCTCGACCCGGCCGTGCGGCCCGCGTGCGCCCGTGCCGGGTACGCGCAGGGCGAGCTGTCGGTCGACCGGGTCCGCGCCTACTGGGGCTGAGCCGAGGACTACTGGGGCCGAGCCGAGCAGGGCGCCAGTTCACCGGCCCCCGCCGTCGCGTCGGGGCGGCTGGCGGGCGCGGGTGTGCGGGCGAACCACGCCCAGCAGCCGAGCCCGGCGAGCGCGAGCACACCGCCCACCCCGCACACCGCCGCCCAGCCGCCGACCTGGTACGCCGCACCACCGAGGGACGAGCCGACCACGCCACCGACGAAATAGGCCACCATGTAGGCGGTGGTGATCCGCGACCGTGCGTCGGGCGCGAGGGCGTAGACGGCCGTCTGGTTGCACAGCTGCACTCCCTGCACGCCGAGGTCGAAGACCAGCAGCGCCAGGATCAGGACCAGCACCGAGTGCCCGCCCACCAGCAACAGCGCCCAGCCGACCAGCTGGATGCACCACCCGACCGTGGTCGCGATGCCGACGTGCCCGCGGTCGGCGAGGCGGCCGACCACGGGCGCGCCCAGGGCGCCCGCGATCCCGGCCAACCCGAACAGCCCGATGGCGGCATCGCCGTAGTGGTAGTGCGCGCCGTGGGACCCGGACAGCAGGAACGCCAGCGCGGTCCAGCACACGCTGAATCCCGCCATCGACAGAGCGCCGAGCACCATGCGGTGGCGCAGTACCGGCTCGCGGCGGATCAACGTGAGGATCGACAGCAGCGCGCGAGGGTACGACGGTGTCGCCGCGGGAGCGCCCGGATTCGTGGAATCGGTGCCGCCGGGAACCGCGTCGTGACGCGGCGACAGCGCCCACACCGCGCCGGCCATCAGCACCTGTACGGCCGCAGCGACGACGAGCACCGTGCGCCAGCCGCCGACCTGAGCGATCAGGCCGGACAGGATCCGGGAGCCGAGGATGCCGATCAGCAGGCCGCTCATCACGCGGCCGACCACCGCGCCGCGCTCGTGCGGCGCGGCCAGAGCGGACGCCCACGGGACCACGACCTGCGCCGCCGCCGCGGTGATCCCACCGCACGCCGTGAGGGCCAGCAGCACCGCGAACTGCGGTGCGGCCGCCGCCCCGAGCAGCGCCACGCACGAACCGAGCAGCAGCCCACACACGAGCCGCCGCCGGTCCACGAAGTCACCGAGCGGTACGACCAGGGCCAATCCGATCAGGTAGCCGACCTGTGCGGCGCTCACGACGGTGCCGGCCGCCGCGACCTGGACGTGCAGGTCCCGGCCCACCTCGTGCAGCAGCGGCTGCAGGTAGTACAGGCAGCCGGCCGACGAGCCGGCGGTGACCGCGAAGAGCGTCACCAGGGCGGAGCTGAGCCTGCGTTCGACGGTGCTGGTCATGATCCCATGATCGCCCGCCACGATGATGAAGAAAAGCGATATCTTTGGATATAGGCATCTACATAATCGATGGAGAGTGTTTCCCGTGGAACCGCGCCAGCCCCAGGTCACAGGCGGTAGCAGGGCCCACAGTCCGCAGTCAGTCCGCAGCAGCAGCCGCGCGCACATCAAGGACTTGCGCCGCCAGCGCGTCACCGGCCCGCCGCGCGCGGTCGTCACCGTCCGGCCACAAGTGCCCGTACGTGTCGAGCGTCATCGTCGCGGACTTGTGCCCCAACGCGTGCTGCACCGTCTTCACGTCGCACCCCGCGGCGATCAACCCCGACGCGTAGAAGTGCCGCAGGTCATGGAACCGGACCCGCCGATCGAGGCCCTGCCGTGTCTCGCTCCACCTCCGGGTGAGGTACGTCGCCGACGCGGGCATCCCCTTCCGGCCGGGGAACAGCCAGCGGCCCGGGTCATCGCCCGGCTGCTCCGCGAGATGCTGCGCCACGATGTCCGTCAGGCGCTTCGTCACCGGCACGACGCGGATGCTCCCGTACTTCGGCGGGGCGAGTTCGTGGCCGTGTTCGCCTCGGCGGTATTGCCACTCGATGTTCACCTCCCGCTGCAGGAACCTCACGTCGGTGCCCTTGAGGGCCCGCACTTCCCCGTCGCGGGTGCCGGCGAATGCGGCCAGCGCGACCGCGGCCCGGAAGTCCTCGGGTGCCTCATCGAGTAGGTACTTCACCTCGGCCGGGGCGGGGATCTGCATGTGGTTCACGACGATGGGCAGTTTCAGCGACTCGCACGGGTCGTAGGCGAGGACACGGCGCCTGCCGCGCATCGCAGCTCGGATAACGGTCCTCACCTGGCGGACCCGCTGGCGGATGGTGCTCGGCTGCATTCCGTTGTCCGCCATGGCCTTCACCCACGCCTGGATCTGCCGTTCCTCAAGCCGCGACATGGGTACCGCGGTGAACGGGACCTTGGCCATGGCCTGTTCCATCCCGATGCGCGTGCTCGCGGTCCACACCTGCGTGGCGGACCACTCGCGGAAGAACTCCGCGAAGGTGATGCCTGCGCGGGCGGGGTCGACATGGGTGCCGGTCACGAGGGCCGCGGTCTGTCCGTCGATCCACACCTGGGCATCGGTCTTCCGCGCGAACGACTTGGTGCGCTCCGCGCCATCGTCGTCGACGTACCGTGCGAGCCAGCGCATGCCCGTCCCGTGACGTGCGGACGGCACCCGCGTCTCGTTGCCCTGCGCGTCTCGGACGGTCTTCGTCCACCGGTCCTCGACACCGGCCCGACGATTACGGCGCTGTTGGTGAGCCATCCCCGGCCCCCTCGGTCACAATCGTCAGGACCCCCAGTCCACGGCGGTAGTCTTCCCACTCGTCCGTCGTCATCTCGACTCTGCCGGTCTCGACGGCTCCCTGTACGCCGGCGGCCGTGACCTCGACCGCCTTTCGCTTGCGCTCGTCGTCATCGGGCAGACTGGGGTACGTCGCATCCCACAGAACACGCGTAGCGACTCCGACATCTACAAGCGCCGCAATCGCGCGGATCGCATCGCTGGTCAGCAGTTCGGTCAACGCCTCCGTTGCGTCGAGTCCTGTCGCCAGCTCGGAGAGGTCGAAGTGCAGGAGACGCGAGAGCGCCAGCGCCTCAGAGAGTTTCGGCTCTCGTTGCCCGTGCTCCATCCGGTGCAGCGTTGAGGAGTCCATCTTCACCCCGAGCGCAGTCACCCGCTCCGCCAGCTCGCGCTGAGACAGCTTGGCTGCCTGCCTCCCGGTCAGGAGTGCATCCGCGAAGGTCTGATTCATTCTCGAAACGTTAGCGCTTGACAGCAGCACCGGCAATCGCCAAGACTGTAGGCGATTCAATATTGAATCAATCGTTCTCAACAGAATCGGAGCTGTCATGTCCGTCACCCCTGTTCCCACCTCGCCTGCGCCGGACCCCGCGCACGATCCGCTGCTGCGTATCGAGCAGACCTCGGCGCTGACCGGCGTCGCGCCCGGCACCCTCCGGTACTGGGCATCCCGCGGCGAGGGCCCAAAGAGCTTCACCCTTGGCCGGCGCCGCGTGTGGCGGAAGTCCGACGTGCTCGCCTGGATTCAGGCGAATGAGTCCGCCACCAGCACCGGCGGCATCGCGTGACCCGCCCGCGGCCGGGCGAGTCCGGCTACATGCAACGCCCAGGCCCGGAGGGATCACCGATGAGCAACGCGATCGACAAGCACGCCGAGCAGTCGAACGTCCTCGACGGCACTCTTCTCACCTATGAGCCTGTGCCGCAGGCGGGCGTGTACGCGACCATCGCCGGCCGCGACGGGCAGGTGTACATCCTCGCGTTCGACATGCGCGACCTGGCGCTGCTGCACAAGGCCGCCGAGGCCGCGCACACCGCACCGCACGATGCCACCACCGAGCAGCTCGCCCGCGTCACCGAGGCGGGTATGCAGCTTCTCCCGGCGGTCCTCGGCCTACCGGACGGTGCGCCGTGACCGGCGCGGTCGCGTTCGGCGCGCTGTTCGCGCTCGGCTGCCTCACCGTCGCCGCGATGCTCGGCGACGCCGGACAGACCCGCACCGCCCGCGGATTCGGCCGCTACGACGTCTTCGACCGGTTCGCGGACCTCGGTTGCGGCGCCGAGGAATACGGCCGCACACGCCGCTTCAGCCGTCCCACCGACACGAGGAAGGCCCCGGACTCTCCCGCCAAGAAGCCGTCCGAGGCCACCGACCCGACCAACCCTCAACAGGAGACCAAGCCATGACCCACCATACGACCCGCCGCGCCGCGCAGCGGACGATCCTCGGCACCACCTGCATCCGCGACGACCTCGGGCAGCAGACGCAGCTCGTCGCCGTCGACACCGGCAACGGTGTCCGCGCCCTCTGGGCCCTCGACAGCACCGGGCAGCCCGATATGCAGTTCACCGGAAGCGCCGCGCTCGCTGCGGCTCAGAGTGTCTGCGCGGCAGCCGATCACGTCGCCGGGCCGCAGGACCGCCACCGTGTCCACGCGACCGTCCCGGCCGCCGACGCCGATTACGTCCTGGTCGTCAGCAGCCACGCCGACAACACCGTGGTCACGTCCATGAGCATCACGTCCGGGCACCGTCGGCAGGTCGCGCTCGGCGCGGGCGACGCCGCAGTCCTCGCCGAGCGGCTCGACCAGCTCGCCAGCAGTAGTGACCGGCTCACCGCGCTCTGCTGGGAGGAGGATCTGCACATCGGCGCCACGGCGGTCGGATGGTGCACCCGCATCAGCGACGCTCTCGTGCTGGGCTTCGACAGCACCAGCGACGTGTGGACGCTCACCCCCGACGCGCAGGACGACGATGGCATAATCACCGGAACCGACTGGTGGGCAACCGATATCGCACACGCGCTGCGCCTCGCCGCCGAGCGGGTGACCGCATGATCGCCGTGCGCCTGCCCGCGCCCGTCGACCTCGACGAGCTCGCGCCGGTGGACACATCCCGCCGGTACCGGTCCCTCGACGACCTCCGGGACGACCTCGCCGCGCTGTACCCCGACGGCGGCGCATCGACGCTGACACCGCTCGAACTGGACCGTATCCGGCTGGTGGGCAACGAGTCCCACGCGGACCGCACCGCCCAGGTGGCCGCCCTGGTGGACGCGGTGACCGACGCGATCAGCGGGCGCCCGGAGGTGCCCGCCGAGGTGGTCACGCTCCGCCGGCTCGAGGCCGACCTCTACCGCCGCACCGAGGTACGGGACGGTGAGCCGGACCCGTGGCTCGACACCCCGGAGCGGCCCGCATGGTCGGATCCCGACCGCGACCGCCGCAGCAGCAGCGTCAACAGTTCCGCGTGGCAGTCCGACCCCGTGTCGGTGACCATGGCCGCGATGCACGGGAAGTGCTGGGACAACGGACGACTCAGCATCGCGACCGCCGACGTGAATCTGCATCAGGCGCCCGTCGACCGCGAGCCCATCGTCGTGATCCGCAGCCATTCATGGAAGCCTGACGGCACCCCTGCGGCCCCGGCGCAGATGTGGTTCCGTCTCGACGAAGCCCAGACGCTGATCGACGTGCTCAGCGCGCACATCGCCGCCGCACGCGCCGCCGAGGCGGTGACCGAATGACCGGCGACGGCATCCCCGACGGAGTGCTCGACTACGCCACCCACACGCGCAGCGACCTCGCCGCCGACACGGGCCGCATGTACGACCTCGGGTGGCGGGTGGTCGCCAACCCGGCCCGGTCGTACCGCACATGGACCCGCGACGGATGGACGTTGGTCCACGGCCAGCGGTCGACGACACTGACGAGTCCCGCAGGTGAGATCGTCGGGCTCACCGGCACCGGAGTCGATCGCGACGGCGAATGGGGCCCGATGTGGGCCGAGCTGGCAGGAGTGCGCGTAGACGAGGTGACTCATCGGGCCGCGCTCGGCGCGTGGGCGCACCTCACCACCGCGCAGCTGGTCGCACTCGCCGAGGCGCCCACGTCCTGACGCGCTGGACACGGGACCGCGGTGCGCCCGACATCATCTGAGCCGGGCGCGCCGCGCGTCGCACTCTGCCGCTCCGCACCGCCCGGTAGCATCGTGTCCACGCTGACCGGCTCCGGGCCGGAGCAATCCGCAATCGAGGACTGCCCCGCCCCACGTCGATCAGCCTGCACCGCCGAACGGCTAGGGGCCGTGGCGACCCATCGAGGTCCGCCACGCCCACCGTTCGACGCTCAGCCGACCGGCTCCGGGCCGGGGCGCACACCTCAACGCACCGAGGAGCCCCCCGGCATGCCCGAACCAATCACCGCCGCGCAGGCGATCGCGCAGCTCTACGCGCAGCCCACCAACGATGTCGCCGAGGTCATTCCGGCGATCTTCGACTGCAGTCGGTCGCAGGCATACCGGCTCGCCACGTCGGGACAGGTGCCCGTTGTGCGATCCGGCCGACGTATGCGTGTCATCTCCGCGCTGCTGCTGCAGCAGCTCGGCTACCCCGCACCGGCTGTCGGGGCCACCACCACGGGTGGGGTCGCCTGATGGGCCGCCGACCGGACTGGGATGCGCTGCTCGGCGCGCCCGGCGAGCCGCCGAGGATCGACCGCGGCACGCAGATCGCCGACCCCGAATCGAAGGGCCAGCAGATCACCGCAAAGCGCGCGCACGGCAAGCAGGCCGTGCACCCGGCGTCCGTCGAGCACCGCGACAGGCACGGCAATCTACGGCCCCTCAACCGAGGTGACGCCCAGTGAGCAGCCGCACCGTCGATCGGGCCCGCATCGTCCGCGCGCGGGCAGTCCCCGACCGCGCGCGCGCCGCCCGCCAAGCGCGGGCCGCCTCGCGGCCCCAGCGACGGAGGGCAGCATGAGCGACGACGCACCTACCGCCACGGGCCGCGCAGGCAAGCCTGCCAAGTTCAACAAGTACGCGTGGCTGAAGAACACCACCCACGCACCGGGCATCACCGGAGCCCAGTGGTACGCGCTCATTGAGGTCTTCAACCGGTCGGACGCCGCTGGTGGAAACGCGTACCTCAGCGCCGAGGCGCTCGCCCGGGTCAGTGGACTAAGCGAGCGCGCCGCGCGTAAGGCGCTCGTCACCCTGGTCGATCGAGGGGTCATCGTCCGTGTCGCCAAGGGCGGTCGGGCCGGCGACGGAAGGCAATGGGCGTCGACGTATGCGCTCGGCGATCTGCTCAGCCCGAACGAATCCGGTCGCCGTCCCGTCGACCCCGCGAACGGTCCCACCAATCTGTCGGGTCAACCGGAACAGGAGTGCCGGTCGACACCAGAGGTCAACCGGAACGAGAGTGCCGGTCGACATGCAGGTCGACCGGAACAGGAGTGCCGGTCGAGCGGCGGGTCAACCGGCACTTTCGGGTATGTCAACCGGCACTTTGAGGTGCCTCAACCGGAACCACAGTTCCTACCATCAGATCAGCTACCAACAGATCAGCTTTCAACAGATCAGCTCGCGCGGGGGTCGACGCCCGGCAACGCGCACGCGCGTGCGCGCGAAAGCCAGGACGACGTTTCCGCTCTCGCAGACCTGGAGCATCTTTTCGGCGGGTCGACCGGCGCCCCCGCCGACCCACCGGCGGCTCTCGTCGTCGATGCAGGGGTCGTCGACGCGCCGCCGGCTGAGGAGGGGACGCCCCACACGTTCGGGCGCCGGACGCCCCACGAGCCGCCCCGCCGCACCCTGTACGACGCCGGCAATGGCGTCGCACGGGTCCGCCTCCCCGGCGACTACCCGGATCTGCTCGACCCGAAGGGCACGGCGCTCAAGCTCATGCCCGGCATGCTCGAGGCCGAGGGGCGTGCGTTCCTCGACGCCTACCGGCTGTCCGGGCAACCGCAGGATCGCCGCGGCCTCCGCACGTACCTCGCGGCCGCGCCCAAGGACGATGACGGCCGTAAGATCGCCCCGGAACCGATCGGCGAGCCCGCACCCACCACGCCCGGCAACGAGGTCCCGACGGGAACCGTCTCCGCTGACGCTCCGCCGAACCCCGACGGCTCGAGGAACGAGCTACCGGATCCCGGTGCACTGCCGCACCCGGCGGCCAGCGGCCAGTGTGCCCCTGAGGACGCCACCGCCGAACAGCTCAGCCAGATCCGGGCCAAGATGCGCACCGCAATCCTCCGCGGCCTCAAGAACGGACCCCGCCGTCTATCCAAGGTCCAATCGGCGGCCACCGGCTCCTGCTACAGGCACCAAGACCTCGTCCCACAACCAGCGGACCTATTCCGCGACGTAGTCCACGACCTGGCACAGGAAGCGCTGATCGTCGTTACCTACGACGAGCCGGAACGGCCCCGTCCGAACGGGACCAAACCCGCGCGGGTTGCCGCGCTGACGTCCGCTGGCCGAGCCGTGCTGCAGGAGGTGGCCGCATGACCGATAGAAGCGGGAGAATCGGAACGGTCACCAGGCGCGGTGCGAGACCGAGCAACGGCTACCCGGCGCCGCCGCCACGTGCGGAGCCCTCGACCAGCGGGACGGCCGACGACGTGACCGATCAGCAGGCCGCCGCGTGGCTGGACGGGTACCGCGCCCGGTTCGAGGTCCACCGGTACGGGTCGCAGGCGTGGCGGGCCGCTCGCGACGCGGTGATGCTCGAGCTGTACGAGCGGTACGACTGGACGGCCACCGACCTCGCCGCGTGGCTGCACGTCCGCCCCGACACTGTCCGGGCCGGCATCTCCAGAGAGCGGGCCCGCCAGGCCGAGGACGATCGGACCGCGGTCTCCTGTGCGGCGACGGCGGACGAGGAACGGGTGGCGCAGGCCCGGGACCGCGACGACCGCGCGCACTTCATGTGCACCGATCCGGAGGTCGCCGCTGCGCTCGTCGGTAGCGGCGCGGACTCGGCGACGACCGGCGGCATGTCGACCGACGTGCCGCCACCCACTGATCGAACGGAGACGAACATGACCGACCCGACGTCCACTGGTGCGCTGACGGACACGGAGCGGGTCGCGGTCGCGCGGCAGACCCTCGCCTGCCTCGACGCGTTGATCGCCGCCGACGACGTGGCGGACACGGATGCGCTTGCGCCGGCGGTCGCGGTGCTGCGCGGTGTGGTCGGCCCTGGCGAGGATGTCTCAAAGCTTTAGTTCCGAGACGGCGGTCTGAGTCGTGCTCGGCGTCGCCGAACCCGCAGGTGGCCCTGTCTCAGAAGATGTATCAAAAGTGCCGTCTCGATATTGCGGTAGTGAGATAGTTATGAGACACTGGATGCATGAGCAACACCACCGCCCCCGCCGCCGCCGCCACCATCGGCTACGCCCGCGTCTCCACCGTCAGCCAGTCCCTCGACCAGCAGGCCGACGCGCTCACCGCGGCAGGCGTCCCGGCCGACAAGGTGTTCTCCGACAAGCTGTCCGGCTCCGCCGGCACCGAACGTCCCGGCCTCGCCCAGGCGCTCGCCTACGCCCGCGAAGGCGACACCCTGATCGTCACCGGCGTCGACCGCCTCGGCCGCAGCACCGCCGAGGTCATGGCGACCATCGCCGACCTCCTGGCCCGCGGAATCGTCGTCCGCGCGCTCCGCGAGGGTGTCGACAGCTCGACCGCCACCGGCCGCGCCGTGTTCGGGATCATGGCCTCGCTCGCCGAACTGGAACTCGAGCTCGGCAAGGAACGGCGCGCAGCGTCCCGGGACGCCCGTAAGGCCCGCGGCCAATCGGTCGGCCGCCCCGCCGCACTGACCGCGGCCAAGTCCGCGCAGCTCGTGCGGATGGCGCGAGCCGGCGAGCCCGTCGCCGCGCTCGCCGAGACCTTCGGCGTCTCCCGCGCGACCGCCTACCGGCTGGTCAAAGCGGCCGACGACGCCGAGGCCGGCGCCGCGTAGCGCGGTCCCTATTCGCGAGGTCTGCCGCGGTGATCCCCGGCGCGATCTCCGTCGCACCGTCGAGGTCGTCGACCTCGTCGGTGTCCAGCCAGTCGTTCTCCGGTGTGGTGCCATCGGTATCGGGTCCGTAGGGCGGCTCGTCCCAGTCCACGTCAGAAAGATCAGGCTCGGGGCGAGGCTTCGGGGTGTACGTCTTGCCGTCGGTGCCGGTGATCGGTTGCGGCTCAGGTGTTCCATTTGGAACACCTGCCGCATCGAGCTCGCGCTTCACGGTCGCTACGCCATGCCCTGTCGCCGCCGCGATGGCCCGGATGGACAGTCCTGACTCCCGCAGACTGGCAACCACCTCGGCGCGCTCCTCACGTGGGCCGACACCGAGACGGTGGTCGCGTCGTGACCGACGGGTGGCCGGGCGAAGGTCCAGGCCGCCAGTCCGCAGCCAGTCCGCAGTAGATCCAACCGCGCCCGATCGCCACCAACGCGCCTGACGCCCTGACCAGCACCGTCCCCGTGCGGCCAACACGCCCGGTCCCGGCAAACATGCAGGATGATGTTCCCGTGGAACTTCGCCAGCTCGAGTGCTTCGTCGCGTGCTGCGAACAGGGCACCTTCACCGCGGCCGCGCGGTCGCTCGACCTGGTGCAGTCGGCGGTGTCGACGTCGGTGGCGAAGCTCGAGCGCGAGCTCGGAACGCGCCTCTTCGACCGGACCCCGACGGCGCTCCACCTCACCCCCGCCGGGGAGGCCGCCGTGGGCCCGGCGCGGCTCGCGCTCGCCGCGCGCCAGCGGGTCCGAGACGCCGTGGCGAGCACGTCGGGCGAGCTGACCGGCACCGTCGTCGTCGGGGCACTCGTGAACGTTCACGGCTTCGACCTCGCGCGCGCGTTCGCCGAGGTACACCGCGCACACCCCGGGGTGTCGATCGCGATGCGGCAGCATCCGCGCGGGACGGCCGGCAATATCGCCGGGCTCCTGGACGGCAGCCTGGACCTCGCGCTGGGCGCATTCACGACGGTGCCGCCGTCCATCATGGTGGAGCCGTTGGCCGCCGAACCCCTGGTGCTGGTGACGTCTGCACAGCACCGCCTCGCCGGGGGCTGGTTCAGGTTGGCCGACCTCGCGGCCGAGCGGATCGTGGACTTCCCGCCCGGCTGGGGCACGCGGGCGATCGTGGACGAAGCGATTCCGATGCGGGACAGCGTGATCGAGGTGGCCGACCAGGGATTCGCGATCCAGCTCGCGGTGTCGGGGTTCGGGGTCACGCTGGTGCCGCGTTCGGTCGCCGAGTCGGTGCCCGGGACGCCGACGGCGCGGTGCCTCGACCACCCCCTGCCGTGGCGGATGGGGGTCGCGTGGCAGACGGCACTCACCCCCTCGCTCGCCGCACGGGCCGTCCTCGACGCGCTCATCGCGCTGCGCCGCATCGAGATCCGTGCATAGCTCCGACGGACTCCGCCGCCGCGCCGCCTCGGTTCAGCCCGCGGGAAGACCCACCCGATCCCGCTCGAGCGTGGCCCGCAGTGCGGCGAGGGCGGTGGCGAGGGCGGCCGCGCCCGGCCCGTCCACGGCGCCGCCGATCAACTCGTGCAGCCGCCGGGCGAACGTCTCCTCGGCACCGTCGACAAGCCGCTGCCCGGTCGGCGTCAGCGCCAGAATCGACGACCGCCTGTCGTCGGGATTGGACTGCCGCGCAACCCATCCCCGGCGCTCCAGGCGATCCACGCCCTTGCTCACCGCACCCACGCCGATCGCGAACACGCCCGCCAGGTCGGCCACCCGGGCGCCGGGGTGCCGACGCAGGTGGCGCAGGAACTCGAACTGCGCCGTCGTCAGCCCGTGTTCCTCCTGCAGGCGCTCGCCCACGGCGTTGTAGAGCCGCGTCTCGCACCGGACGAGGTCGGAGAAGACCTCCGCGACATCTGGTAGTTTACTTGCCATGGCATATACTGTAGCGGAATACATCGTGCAGACACATCGTGGACAGGAGCCCATCCGATGAGCAGAGAACAGCGCGCCGCCATCGACGCCCTGCTGCGGCGTTCCGACGACTTCCGTTCGGACACACCGCCGTCGGTCCACGACCTGCGTGACGGGTTCGCCGCCCTGATGGCGCAGATGCGGGTCGCCCCCGGGATCCGGACCACCGACACCACGGCGGGCGGACGTCCCGCGCTGCTGGTCGAGCCCGACGCCGGCCCGCGGCCGGGCACGATCCTGTACTTCCACGGCGGGGCGTTCGCCCTCGGTTCCCCGCAGACCGCACTGTCGCTGACCGCCGCGCTGGTGGCACGGACGGGGATCCGATCGGTGTCGGTGGACTACCGGCTCGCACCCGAGCATCCGTTCCCCGCGGGCATCGACGACACCGTCGCCGCCTACCGGTCGCTGCTGGACGCCGGGCACGCGCCGGAATCGATAGTGTTCGCAGGGGATTCGGCCGGCGGCGGCCTCACCGTGACGACCTGCCTCCGCGCGCGGGAGGCGGGCCTCCCGCTCCCGGCCGCGATCGTCGCCTTCTCCCCCGGCCTCGACGCGACCCGCAGCGGCGCCAGCATGACCACGAAGGACGGCATCGACCCGATCTTCACCCGGCAGGCCCTCGTCCGGACGGGACAGCTGTACACCGCAGGCGCGGATCCGCACCAGCCGCTCCTGAGCCCCGCCCTGTACGCCGACCTCACCGGGTTCCCGCCGATGCTCGTGCAGGTGGGGACCAACGAACTACTGCTGGACGACTCGACCCGCGTCGCGGCTCGGGCTCGGGACGCGGGCGTCGACGTGATCCTGGACGTGACCGCCGACGTGCCGCACGTGTTCCAGTCCTTCACCGGCGTCCTCGACGAGGCCGACCGGGCACTGGACCGGGCGGCCCTGTTCGTCACTCAACATGTGGACGCGGCCGGCTGACAACCGGCGGAGGTAGCCACCGGTCAGCGCAGGGCGTCCGCGCGGCGCAGCTCGGGGAACAGGTACAGCTCCAGCATCGGCGCGATCGGCTCGCCGTCGTGGTCGGCGGGATCGATCCACCGGACCTCGACGATCTCGGCGTTCGCCGTGGCCTCGACACGTCGGTCGGTGGCGAACACGGTCGAATCGATATCCGTATCAGGCTCGTTCGCTGCGGGCCCGCGCCAGTCGACCACCAGGCGCAGCTCGTCACCGTCGAGCTGCACGCCGAGCTCCTCGCCGACCTCGCGCACCGCGCACTCGAGCGCGCTCTCGCCCGGCTCCGGCTTCCCGCCCGGCAGCATGAAGGCCTGCGTGCCGCGCTTGCGCACAGTGAGCACGCGGCCGGCGTCGTCACGGAAGCACACGGCGGACACCGTCAGCACGTTCATGCGCCCAAAATACGCAGGTCGTCCGAACGGATCTACTCGGGCGTTCGACCCGCTACCCGCGGTGACGCGGCCCGGTGGGTCTGCTCGTGCTCGCCGCCCCGTTCCGGATCACCGACTGCGCGCCGTGCGCCGAGGCCCCACCGGCCTGGCCGGATCCGGCGAATACGGCGGATAGACTGCGCCGGAACATGTTCCGGCGCATCCAGCGGCGGCCGCAGGTTGGCGAGGAGCAGCAGAGCCCCGAGCAGGAACGCGGCGACGCCCAATCCCACGAACACGACCGCCCACGGTCCCCCGGAGGCTGCCGACTCGGCACCGCTGGGCGTCGACGGCGCGGTCAGGCCCCCGACGATCGACTCGTCGACCCCCTTGGCCACCGACCAGACCGCCACGCCCAGCAGAACCGCGCCGATCAGCGCGGTGATCGGCCGCTCGGTGAATCGCCCAGGAGGCCGGCCACGAGATATCGACATGAATCATCCTGCCAACGATCCGGACGCCCACACACCGCTCGGGGTCGACGTCCGACCTTATCGAGAAGGCTTCAGAAGGGCGGCGGGGCCAGGGCCGGTACTGAAGCCGCGTGCTGTCAGGATCAGGGACAACTGTGCTTCAACTCACACTACCCTCGTTGATCGCCGTCCATACCCGGCTTTCAGCGCCCTGCCATGGGCACGCCCGGTCAGCACTCCGGGACATTGACCGCCAGCCCGCCGAGCGACGTCTCCTTGTACTTCGACAGCATGTCCGCGCCGGTCTGCCGCATGGTCTCGATCGCCTGGTCCAGCGACACGCGGTGGGTGCCGTCGCCGTGCAGGGCCATCCGGGCCGCGTTGACCGCCTTGACCGCCGCGATGGCGTTGCGCTCGATGCACGGGATCTGCACCAGCCCGCCGATGGGATCGCAGGTGAGGCCCAGGTTGTGCTCGATGCCGATCTCTGCGGCGTTCTCGACCTGCGCGGGCGTGGCGCCGAGCACCTGGGCCGCCGCGCCCGCCGCCATCGAGCACGCCGAGCCCACCTCGCCCTGGCAGCCGACCTCCGCGCCGGAGATCGACGCCCGCGCCTTGTACAACACCGCGATGGCCGCGGCCGTGAGAAGGTAGTCGACCACGGTCTCGTCGCTTCGCTCCCGCAGACGCGGGTGGAACAGCAGGAGGTAGAACAGGACCGCGGGCACCACACCGGCCGCGCCGTTGGTGGGCGCGGTGACGACACGACCGCCGCACGCGTTCTCCTCGTTGACCGCCATCGCCGCGACGTTGAGCCAGTCCATCGCGTCGGCACCGGCGGATCCCACCAGCATGCTGTGCAGGCCCGGCGCCCGGCGCGGCACTCCGAGGCCGCCGGGCAGCATCCCCGCCGAATGGAAACCGCGCTCGATGCAGGCCCGCATGACCGCCCAGATCTGCAGCACCCCGGCGCGAACCTCGGCCTCCGTCCGGCCGAGCGCGACCTCGTTGGCCAGCACGAGCTGCGGCACCGTCCGGCCCGTTCGCGCACAGAGAGCGAGCAACCCTGCGCCGCTGTCGAATTCGTAGGGGACGTCGACGGTGCCAGCCAGCGGTCCGGGGCCGTCGTCACCGTCGCGCTCCACGAATCCGCCGCCCACCGAGTAGTAGACGGCCTCGTAGACCGTCTCGGCGGCACCGGGGCCGCCGAACGTGATCCGGAACCGCATCGCGTTGGTGTGCCGGGGGAACACCGTGAGCGGGTGCAGGACGATGTCGTCGGCGCAGAACGGCACGGGCGCGACCCCGCCGAGGAGCACGGTACGGGTGGCCTCGATCTCGGCGCCCCGACGCGCGACGCGGTCGGGGTCGGCAGTCTCCGGCCGGGTTCCCTCGAGCCCCAGCAGCGCCGCGTTCAGCGTGCCGTGGCCGCGGCCGGTGGCGGCGAGGGAGCCGTACAGGTCGACGTCCACGCGCCGGATGTCGGCGGTCGCGCGGCCCTCTGCGGCGATACGCGCAAGCGTGTCCGCGACGAACATCGCTGCGGCGCGCATCGGCCCGACCGTATGCGAGCTCGAGGGCCCGATACCGATCGAGAAGAGGTCGAACACGCTGATGGTCACAAGTCGAATCTAGCCCTCTAGAGTTGGAGACATGACCGACGCGGAGTGGCCGGATCCGCCGGAGCAGACCCAGCCGTACCCGGGTGGTATCGACGTCGACCGCGTCCTGTTGCCGGGTGCCCGCGAGTTCTCGTTCAACCAGCTCGCGGACCTCGGCGGGATCTCGGCCGAGCAGCTGCAGGTCTGGTGGTCGGCAGCCGGCTTCCCCGATCTCGGCGACCCCGACGTCCCCCGGTTCACCGAGTCGGACGTCGAGCTGGTCCGGGACATCGCGCAGCTGTTCTTCTCCGGGTTCATCGACGAGAGCGCGACGATTCCGGGGGCGCAGGCGGTCGGCCAGGCGATGTCCCGGCTCGCCGAGTGGCAGGCCACCCTGATCCGCAGCTACCTCGACGCGGCCGAGGTGTCCGGCGACGCCGCGGTGGCCTCCGGCCTGTCGCAGATGGTCGAGCGGATCAGCCACGTGCAGCGGCAGGTGTGGCGCCGCCACCTCGCGGCCGCCGTGCACCGCCTCGTCACCCCCAGCGCCGACGGTCTCACGGCGACGATGGCGGTGGGTTTCGCCGACATGGTGGGCTACACGCGCCTGTCCCGCGGCCTCGCGATCAGTGAGCTCAACACCCTGGTGACCACCTTCGAGGCGACGATGCACGAGGTGATCCGCACGGGCAACGGGCGGATCGTCAAGGGCGTGGGCGACGAGGTGATGTTCATCGCCGAGGATCCGGCAGACGCCGCGCGGATCGCGTTGCGCCTCCAGGAACCGCAGGACATTCCAGCGCTCGCGGACCTCGACGTGTCGCTGCCGGAGCTGCGGGTGGGACTTGCCTACGGGGAGGTGCTGACCCGGTTCGGGGACGTGTTCGGCAACGTCGTCAACCTCGCCGCGCGGCTCACCAGCGGTGCGCGACCCGGCACGATCCTCGTCGACGGGGTCATGGCGGAGGCCATCGCCGACGAGCCGGACCTGGACACGAAGACCCTGCGCCCGTACCGGGCGCGCGGGTTCTCGGCCGTGCACCCGTATCTGCTGCGGTGGCAGAAGACCTGACGGTGCCGGGACGCCGCTCAGGCGGCGGCGAGGGTGGATCCGTCGGCCGCGGCCAGCGTGACGGGGGTGGTGCGCCGGCCGAGCAACTCGCGGTGCACACCGCCGACGAATTCGATCAGCGACCCGCCGAGTGCGTCACACACGCTGCCGAGCACCTCGGACGACGGCTCCTTTCGGCCCCGCTCGATCTCCGACAGGTACTGCGTGGACACCCCGGCTGCGCCGGCGACCTCGGTGAGCGTGCGGCCCTGCCGCGTGCGTTCCTGTCGGAGGACACGGCCGTAGACCTCGCGCAGCAGGGGACGCTCGGCTCGTTCAGGCTCGGCCTGACGTGCCTTGCCGCCCTGCCGCGTCTGATCGATCGTGGTTACCGCGCCTGCCATGCGATCGACTCTATCGGACGCTCCCCACCGACGCGGGTCCGTTCACGCTCGGCGAACCGTGTGTCTCGCCTCCCGGACGCACCCGGCGCTGCAGTCGTACCTACCGGATGCGTTCCCCTCCGATCCAGACGCCGCGGATGTTGCGCGTCGCGGTGACATCCGACGTCGGGTCACCACCCACGAGCACCAGGTCGGCACGCCTGCCCGGCTCGATCACACCGCGATCCTTCAAGGAGAAGGTATCCGCCGAAAGCGACGTCGCCGCCGCGAGTACCTCGACCGGGGAGAGCCCCGCCTGGATGAGCAGCTCGAACTCGTGATGCAGCGACTCCCCGTGCTCGGGCCCGAACGGCGCGCCCGGTGCGGAGTTCGCGTCCGTACCGGCCAGAATCCGTATCCCGGCCTCGTGGAACTTGGTGACGCTGTCACGCGCGTTCTCATAGCGCAGACCACGGGCCGCGAACAGCTCGGCCGTGCCCTCCATCATCGTCAGCGTCGGAGTCGAGACCATCCCCGTCTCCCGCATCCGCGCGACGGACTCATCGTCGAGAACGGCGTCGAGCGGGGCGTGTGTACTCACGTCCACCCCCGCCTCGATGGCCACCCGGAACGCACCGGTCGTGACCGAGTGCGCGACGACCAGTAGACCGTGCTCGTGCGCCGCCGCAACGATCGCATTCACCGTCGGCTGATCCATCCCCGCAGGCGGGGCGGCCTCCGTGACGATCTTGATGTAGTCGGCACCATCGGCGACCCGTCGCTCGACGAACGCCCGCGCCTGCTGCGGAGTCGTCACGATCCCGTCCGCCGGGAAACCCGGCATCTTCGCATGGTTACCACCGGGACCCACCGCAGGAATCGTGGCGCTGACGATCTGCGCCACCCCCTTCTCATGCCGCATCGCGTTCACGAACTCCGCCGGCCACGCCGCCATATCGAGACCGGTCGTGACGCCCCAGTACACCAGGTTCTCCAGGTCGACCCGGCCCAGCACCATATGCATGTGGGCGTCTATCAGCCCGGGGAGCACCACCGCTCCGGCACCATCGACGACCTCATCGGCCGCCGCCGAATCAGCAAGCAGCGTCGCGCCGTCGAAGACCACTCGACGCGGCTCACCCAACCCCGACCCCGTGCACAGTCGCACGTCTTCGATCGCTGTCGTCATCAGTCCCCCTCAATTTATCTTTTATAAAAGCTATCACAACAGATACTGACTAGACTGCCTTCATGGACGATCACCGCGAGCAGGTCTCGCTCTCCCTCGCCCAGCACGCCGTGCGCCTGCAGACCCTGCTCGACCGCCGCATCATGAGCGTGCTCAATGAACACGGCCTCTCCCGCAGTGAGCTCGACGTGCTCGGAGCACTCGCCGAATGCGACGATGTCGGCGCCCGCCCCGGGGAGCTCTCGTCGCGGCTACTACTCACGACCGGAGGTCTCAGCAACATCCTGCGTCGACTACACGACGACGGCGTGATCGAACGCGAGACGGATCCCTCGGACGCACGCAGCCACATCGTCCGGCTCACGCCGAAGGGGAAGGCCACGGCCCACGAGACGGGAATCGCCGCGACCGTAGCGATCGGCCGCGCTCTCGACACCGTCGAGGAGTCCCTGCTCCAGGAGACTGCCGAGCTTCTCCATCGAGTGCTGATCGTCATGGACGAAGACGCACCGGTGCACCGCGACCCGCCCCGCACGTCCTAGCCTCGGGCCGTGGCGCACGCGCATGACTAGCGTCTGTGCGATGTGGTTCCGGGTCGGTTCGGTCGCGCTGATCGGCTTCATCGCGTTCGAAGCGTTCGCGGTGGGGACGGTCCTGCCACGCGCCGCCGCGCAACTGCATTCGACAGCGGAGTACTCGCTGGCGTTCGGGATCCAGTTCGCGGCGACCATCGTCGCCGTCGCCGCAGCCGGGCCCTGGGTGGACCGCGCCGGCGTCCGGGCGCCGTTGCTCGCGGGCGGCGTCCTGTTCGCGGCCGGGCTCACGGTGGTGGGGTGCGCGCCGACGATGACTGTGCTCGCAGCCGGTAGGGCGGTGCAGGGAGCGGGCGGCGGGCTGCTGTCGGTCGTGCTCTACGCGATGGCGGGGCGGCTGATCACGGCGGACGCGCGCCCCCGGCTGTTCGCCGCGTTCTCGGCGGCCTGGGTGCTGCCATCGCTGGTGGGGCCCGCGCTCGCGGGGCTGGCGGCCGACACGATCGGCTGGCGGTGGGTGTTCCTGGCACTGGCGCCGCTGTCGCTGCTGGCGACTGCCGCGACTCTGCGCGCCACCGTCGGGCTCGACGAGGGCGCCTACCGCTCCGATCCCGCTCCGACGGGGCGCCTGGTGCTGCCCGCTGCGGTCGCCGCCGGCAGCACCACCGTCCTGCAGTTCGCGGCGCCGCACGCGGGGGCGGACTTCCTGGCGCTGAGCCTCGGGTGCCTGGCGATCGCGGCGGTCGCCACCCGCAGGCTCCTGCCGCCGGGCACGCTGCGCGGTGCGCCGGGGCTCCCGGCCGTGGTCCTGATGAACCTCCTGGTGGCGGGCGGGTATTTCGCCGCCGAGGTGTATCTGCCGCTGTACCTGGTCTCGGCCAAGGGGATGTCCCCGTTCGCCGCGGGCTCGGTGCTCACGGGTGCGGCGCTGGCGTGGGCGGCGGCCGCGGCGCTGCAGGGCCGGGTGCCCGACCGGGGTAGGGCGCGGCACCGGGCGGCGCTGCTGGGGTGCGGCATCGTCGCGGTGACCCTGGTCGGCGTGGCCGGGTGTCTCGCGGTATCGGCGCCCTGGCCGGTGGTGTTCGTCATGTGGGCGGCGGGCGGCTTCGGGATGGGACTCGCGTACCCGTCAGCGTCGGTCCTGGTGCTGTCGCTGAGCACGGACCGCGAACAGGGCGCCGGCTCTGGTGCGCTCAAACTCGCGGAGGCAGTGGGCACGACGGTGACCATCGCCCTGTCCGGTGCGGTGTTCGCGCCGTTCGCGCGAGCCGCGGCCGCAGAGCCCGCGAGCGCAACCGGTTTCGCCGCAACGATGGCGGTGCCGGTGGTGTCCGCGGTTTTCGCTGCGGTCGTCGCGACGCGCCTGCGACCGGGCGGCCGATCGCCTACGCCGACTCCGCCGTCCCGTCGACGGAGCCGGCGACCGCGAATGCCCGGATGAGCGCGAGCGCGCGGATCACCACCGGGTTCTGCGATTCGGAGTCCTTGACCAGCGCGCAGATAGCGCGTTCCGGGGTGGGGTTGCGCACCGGTAGGGCGACCGTGCCGGCAGGCAGCTCCGTGGCGCCGAGGCGGGGCAGCACCGTGAGGCCGATCCCGCGGGCCACGAAGCGCAGTGCTGCCGGATAGTCCGTGGTCTCGACGACGAACTTGGGCGTGAAACCCGCTGCGGCGCAGGCATCGAGGACGGACTGCCGGCACGGACCCTGCCGCACGTCGTTGTCGACCCAGCGGTAGGGCGCGAGCTCGGCGAGGTCGACCCACGCCCGCGCGCCGCCGTCGGCGTCCACGGCGAGTTCGTGTCCCGCGGGCAGCACCGCGACGTAGGGCTCCGTGACCACGGCATGCTCGGTGTAGCCCGACGGCACCGCGTGCCCGATCCGGACCAGCGTGCCCGTGCCCGCACCCGGCCGCGGGCCGCCGTGCAGCCGAACGACGAGCGCGATGTCGGGCCGGTCCCGCTCGATGTCGGTGGTCTCCTCCTCGATCCGCAGCAGCACCCGGGTCTGCGGGAACTCGGTTGTCAGCTCGGCGATCACGTCGGGCATCCAGTGCGTGCCCGCCGACGAGAAGCCGCTGATCGTGAGGCGCCCCGCCGTCCCGGCGCGCAGGTCGTCGACGGTGGCGCCCAGCGCGTCGATCTGCGCCATCACCTTCGCAGCCTCGGCGGCGAGCACCCGGCCGGCGGGGGTGGGCTCGATGCCGCGCCCCACGCGCTCGAGCAGCTTGAGGCCGGTCTCGCGCTGCAGGGCCGCGACGTGCTGGGAGACCGCGGACGGCGTGTATCCCAGCACCGCGGCGGCGCCGTTCACCGACCCCGAGGCCACGACCGAACGGAAGATCATGAGGCGGTGCGTGTCGATCATCGGTTCCTCCACGACGAAGTGTCAGCACCACCACTTTAGCTCTACTGAATGATCGGTGACTGATTATCGCTTGTGCTTATGTTTTTCGTGGGCAAAGGTTGACACATGGCCCGCCGCATCCCGATCCCCCTGCCCGCACTCGCGCTGGTCGCCGTCATGGCGATGTGGTCATCGGCGTTCGTGGTGATCCGCGCGATCGGCCCCCGCGTCGCCCCGGCGCCGATGGCCGAGGGTCGCCTGTTGGTGGGCGCCTCCCTACTACTCGCGGTGTGGTCCTGGCACCTGGCCCGCACCGACCGCTCACTGCGCGACGCCCTGCCACGCGGCCGCGCGCTCTGGCTGATCGGCGCGTACGGCGCACTGTGGTTCGCGGTGTACACGGTGCTGGTGAACGCGGCCGAGCGACACCTCGACGCGGGCACCACCGCGCTGCTGGTGAACATCGCGCCGATCGTCGTGGCGGTACTGGCCGGTGCGGTGCTGCGCGAGGGCTTCCCGCCGCTGCTGATGGTGGGCATCGCGATCAGCTTCGGCGGCGCCGCGGTGATCGCCTTCTCCGGCTCGGGGCGCCGCGACGGCGTCGGGGTCGCGTTCGCGGTCGCGGCCGCGCTGCTGTACGGGATCAGTGTGGTGGCACAGAAGCTCTCGCTGCGGGATACCGATCCCCTGACCGCGACCGCGCTCGGCGCCACCGTCGGTGCAATCGTGCTGCTGCCGTACGCGCCCCGACTGGTCCGGGAGCTGGCTGCCGCACCGGTCGGCGACACCGTCGCCGTCGTGTACCTCGGCCTCGCGCCGACGGCGGCGGCCTTCCTGCTGTGGGCGTATGCGCTGGCACACACGCCGGCCGGAGTCACCGCCTCGTCCAGCTACGCGGTGCCGGCGCTGTCGATCCTCGAGTCGTGGCTCCTC
Organism: Tsukamurella soli; assembly: GCF_039541155.1. Lineage (NCBI taxonomy): Bacteria > Bacillati > Actinomycetota > Actinomycetes > Mycobacteriales > Tsukamurellaceae > Tsukamurella > Tsukamurella soli. The sequence goes on along the minus strand of NZ_BAABFR010000009.1, from coordinate 60,546 downwards.
CTGTCCGAGACCCCCAGCGCCGCAGGCTGGCTCGGCGGCGCCCTCTGCCTCGCCGGCGTCGCGGTCGCCCGGCTGCGCCTGCCGCGCCGACGCGAGGTGACGACAGCAGCTGACATCAGCGCTACAGTTGATGTCAGCGACTGACATCGGGCTGGTCGCACCCTCACACAGGAGGCATCACGCATGCGTTTCTTCGTCACCGGAGCATCGGGGTTCATCGGCTCGGCCGTAGTGGCCGAGCTGCGATCGGCCGGGCACGAGGTGCTCGGCCTGGCCCGCTCCGACGCCGCCGCAGCCACCGTCGCCGGCCTCGGCGCCGAGGTCGTGCGCGGCACCATCGAGGAGGTCGACCTGCTCCGCGATGCGGCCGGGCGGTCCGACGGGGTGATCAACCTCGCGTTCAACCACGACTTCTCGCAGTTCGCGGATTCCGCACGGGTGGAGGCCGCGGCCATCGATGCCATGGGCGACGCCCTCGCCGGGACCGGGCGTCCGCTCACCGTCGCATCCGGCACTCTGGGCCTCGCGCCGGGCCGGCCGGCCCTCGAAACCGACACCATGACGGCGGATTCCACGCCGCGCGGCGCCGGGTGGTCGGCCGCGCTCGCCCTCGCCGAGCGCGGCGTCCGGGCCACGGCGGTGCGGCTGGCCCCGTCGGTGCACAACGAGCGGAAGGGCGGATTCGCGAGCGTCCTGGTCGACTGTGCCCGGCGCACGGGTGTGTCGGGATACCTCGGCGACGGCACGCAGCGTTGGCCGGCCGTGCACGTCTCGGACGCGGCGCGACTGTTCCGGATGGCCGCCGAGAAGGGCGAAGCCGGCACGGCATACCACGCCGTCGGCGACCCGGGACTGGCGCTGCGCGACATCGCCGAGACCATCGGAGTCCGCTTCGGGCTGCCCGCCCGGCCCGTGCCCGACGAGGACGCGCAGGCCCAGTTCGGCTTCCTCGCCGCCGCGGTCGGCCTCGACGCCCCCGCATCGAGCGCGTGGACGCAGGAGACCCTCGGCTGGCGTCCGACGGGGCCGGGACTGCTCACGGACCTCGCCGACTTCCAGAGGTGAGCCGGCCCGGGACGGGCGAAGTACGCTGACCCGATGGGACGATGGCAGCCGGGCACCGCGGACCGCCTCGCGGCCGCGGCGCTGGAGCTGTTCGCGGAGCGGGGATTCGAGCGCACGACGGCAGCCGAGATCGCCGCGGCGGCGGGGCTGACGGAGCGCACCTTCTTCCGGTACTTCGCCGACAAGAAGGAGGTGCTGTTCTTCGGGCAGGACGCCTTTGTGGAGTCGATCGTCGCCGACGTGCGGGCCGGCCTGTCCATCCGGTCGCCCAGCTCCGCACTGGAGGCCGCGTTCATCGCCGCCGCGGCGGGGTTCGCGGAGCGCGGCGCCTTCGTCGCAGAGCGCCAGCGGGTGGTGGACGCCGACGAATCGCTCCGCGAGCGGGAACTGCTCAAGATGGACCGGCTCGGGCGGGCCGTCGCCGCCGAGCTCACCGCGGTGCTGCCCGACGGTGACGCCGAGGTGCTCGCGGAGGCCGGCGTCGCGGCGTTCAAGGTCGGGTTCACCCGCGGCCACCAGACACCGGATCGCCTGCCCGACACCATCCGCGAGGCATTCGCCGCGCTGCGGCGCGTCGTGTCCGACGGACGGACCCGCTCACTGGAGGCACCGTGACGCAGACCGATCTGCCCGCCGGCGACGCGGTCGAGGCGAAGGGGCTACGCGGCGGCGCGCTGGGGCTGCTCGCGTCGATCGTGGTGGGTGTGGCGTCGACGGCACCCGCGTACAGCCTGGCCGCCACTCTGGGGCTGATCGTCGCGACCAGCGGCCACCTCCTGGCAGGTGTGAAGGCGCCGGCCGTCGTGCTCATCTCGTTCATCCCGATGTACCTGATCGCGGTCGCGTATCAGGAGCTGAACAAGGCCGAGCCCGACTGCGGCACCACCTTCACGTGGGCCACCCGCGCGTTCGGGCCGGTGGTCGGGTGGCTCGGCGGGTGGGGGGTGGTGGCCGCCGACGTCATCGTGATGGCGAACCTCGCGCAGATCGCAGGCTCGTACTCGTTCACCTTCGCCGGTGACCTGGGCTGGCACTCCGCTGCACACCTGTCGTCCAGCACGCTGTGGTCGACGGTGGCCGGCGTGATCTGGATCGTGGTGATGACGTACATCTGCTACCGCGGCATCGAGGTGTCCGCGCGGCTGCAGTACCTCCTTCTGAGCTTCGAGGTGGTGGTGCTGATCGTCCTCTCCGCGGTCGCTCTGGTGCGGGTGTACTCGGGGCACGCGATGCCATACTCGCTGCACCCGTCGTGGTCGTGGTTCTGGCCCAGCGGAATGGATTTCGGCAACGTGACGGCGCCTGCAGTGCTCACCACGATCTTCATCTACTGGGGCTGGGACAGCGCGGTCGCATGCAACGAGGAGACCGACGATCCCGGCCGTACCCCCGGCCGGGCCGCGGTCGTCTCGACGGTGCTGCTGCTGGCCACCTACGCCGTGGTCACCACCGCCTCGGTCGCGTTCGCGGGCGTGGGGACCACCGGGGTCGGGCTGGGAAATCCGGCCGACTCGGCGGACGTGTTCTCCTCGCTGGGGCCGGTCCTGTTCGGGCACAGTGCGATCGGGCACGTCGGGCTGCTGCTGCTGTCGGCGTCGATCCTCGCCTCGGCCTCGGCGTCGACGCAGACCACGATCCTGCCCACGGCCCGCACCACCCTCGCGATGGGTGTGTACCGGGCGCTGCCGGAGTCGTTCGCCCGGGTGCACCCGAGATTCTTCACGCCGACCGTGTCGACCGTGGCCATGGGCGGGGCGTCGATCGCCTTCTACCTGCTGTTCACCGCGATCAGCGCGAATCTGCTGACCGCGCTGATCGGTTCGGTCGGCCTGATGATCGCCTTCTACTACGGCCTCACGGGATTCGCGTGCGTGTGGTTCTACCGCAGGACCCTCACCCGGACTCCGCGCGACTTCGTGATGCGCGGGGTGATCCCGCTGCTCGGCGGCATCGTCCTGACGGTGGTGTTCGTATACGGGCTGATCCAGTACGCGAAGCCGTCGTGGCTCACCGACGGCAGCGCGAACGTCACCGTGTTCGGAATCGGTGCCGTGGCCGTGGTCGGGGTGGGCGGGATGCTGCTGGGCGTGGTGCTGATGGTGGTGTGGTGGGCCGTGCGGCCCGCGTTCTTCCGCGGCCAGACCCTGCCGCGGCGGGCGGACGAGCGCGACCTGTCTCAGTAGCCCACACCGACGGTGTGCCGCTCCGGCGACGGAGTGGTCGCCACCGGCGCGGCGCTGATGCCGACGAACCGGCCGACCCTGCGCGGTCCATCGCGGCGAGCAGCGCCGCGGTCCCCTCCGCGAGCACACCGGCGTCCGCACGCCCCCGCCGGCCGAGCGCCGACAGCACGGCGACGGCACCGTCGAGCCCGCCGGCGAGGTCCGACGGTGCCGCGGCGCGCACGTCGAGTCCGATCACCCGGACATCCGGTGGGGCTGTGAACGCGGCGGGAGCGCGTACCACGGCCGTGATCCGGTACCCTCGCTCGCGTGCCTGCGCGACGAGGTGCCGCCCCACGCCACCCGACGCCCCGATGATCGCGATTCTCATGCCGCGAACACCTCCCGGTGGTCGGCCACCCAGCCGGCGTAGTCTCGGGCGGGATGTCCGAGGACCGCGGCGACGTCACCACTCGGCGTCGAGTACCGATCGCCCTGTTCGGCGAGCATCGCGAAGTAGCTGTCCGCGAAGTCCTTCGGTAGACCTGCCGCCACGAGCGCCGCGGCCGCCACCGCACGCGGCACCTCCTCGAACGAGAGGTGGCGGCCCGTCACGGCGCCGACGACGTCCACCACCCGGGGCAGGGTCAGCGCCTCGGGCCCGGTCAATTCGAGCCGGCGGCCCGCCCACCGGGGATCGAGCAGCGCCGCCACCGCCACATCGCCGATGTCCCGCTCGTCGATCAGCCGTTCCGCGACACGCGGGAAGGCGCCGCGCACCACATCGGAGCGGCGCAGTTGCGCGCCCACCGTTCCGAACGTGTTGGACGCGAACACATCGCATCGCAGCACCGTGGACGGCAGCGCCGAGGCGACCACCGCCGCCTCGACCTCCCGGTTGCGGTCCCCCCGCACCCGCGACGGCTGCAGATGATCCGGGGTGTCCACATTGACCGCCGACATCACCACCAGGCGCCGCACGCCCGCCGCCTCCGCCCGGGCGACCAGCCGGCCCGCGTCGAGACCCACCGCCCGGGGGTGCACGAAGATCGCATCGACACCATCGACACCCGCCTCCCACTCGGGCACCACATCGGCGACGGCCAGGTCGCCCGCCCCCCGCCGGCTGACCGCCCTGACCTCGGCGCCCGCACCGGTCAGTCCGCGGATCACCGTCCGTCCCACCGTGCCGGTCGCACCCGTCACCAGAACCCGCATCATCGTCTCCCATCACCGGGCGGGACGACCCCGCCGACATCGGTGCAGACGAGGTGGCCGCCGAGAATGTGACGAGCGGGCGCGGTGTCACACTCTCGCGCCCGATATCGTCGGTCCGGTATGGACGTGATCGGGACACCCGGCGGGGCACAGGACGAGTTCGGGCGGGCGTGGCACGCGGAGCGCATCCGGCTCGTCGGGCTGGCGAACCGCATCGTCGGCGACCGGCACATCGCGGAGGACGCCGTCCAGGAGGCCTTCGCCAGGTTCGCCGCGGCCCGGGAGGTCGCCGCGCCCGCCGCGTGGTTGAGCGCGGTCACGGCCAGAATCTGCCTCGACCACCTCAAGGCGGCGGCGACGCGGCGCGAGCACCCCGCCGACTCCCCCACCGTCGAACGGGGGTTGCACACCGCCGCCGACCCGGCGGACCGGATCACGCTCGACGACTCCGTGCGCGCCGCCCTGTACGTCGTGCTCGACCGACTCACCCCGGAGGAGCGCGTCGCCTTCGTGCTGCACGACGCGTTCGCGCTGACCTTCGCCGAGATCGCCGAGATCACGGGCCGCTCGGCCGCCGCGACCAGGCAACAGGCGAGCCGCGCCCGCCGGCGCCTCGCGTCGGAACCTCCGCTGCGGACCACCGATCCCGGGCGTCCGGGCGATGCCGCGGTGACGGCATTCCTCTCCGCGTGTGCGACCGGCGACGTCGCGTCGCTCGTCGCGACTCTGCACGCCGACGCCTGGGGCCGGGCGGATTTCACGACGGGCGCGCCCCCGATCGTCAACCGCGGTGCCGTGGCGGTCGCCACCAACCTGCGCGGCTTCCTGCACGGAGCCGCGCTCACCGCGGCGGGGCACACCGTGTACGCGTTCGACGGTGTCCGGTGGTTCGCGACGCTGGTCCTGCATACCCGCGACGGGCTCGTCGAATCCATCGCCGCGACCGTCGATCCCACCGTTCTCGGCAGCGACCGCGAGTGAGCCCGGCTGCTGTCGAGGTCTTCCGCTATCCCGCCGCGCGGCGGCGGGCGCCGGACCTGCCGCCGGCACCGTCCGCGCCCTCGCGGGCCTTCACGGATGCGCGCAGGGCGGCCAGCAGGTCGGCGACCTCGTCGTCCTCGTCGCCCGCTTCCTCGGGCTCCTCGGGGAAGGCCTGCCCGCCCGTCGCCTTCGCCTCGATGAGCAGGTGCAGCTGCGCCTGATAGTCGTCCTCGTAGGCGTCGGGGTCGAAGTCGGTGGCCATCGAGTCGATCAGCGACGCCGCCATCGCCAGTTCCTGCGGCCGGATCTTCACGTCCTCGCTGAGGGCGGGGAACTCGGGCACGCGGATCTCATCGGGCCATAGGAGCGTCTGCAGCACCATCACGTTGCCCACCACGCGCAGCGCACACAGGCGCGTGCGGCTGCGCAGTGTGAACGTGCAGATGGCCAGGCGGTCGGTCTCCTGGAGCGCCTGGCGCAGCAGGATGTACGCCTTCGGCGACTTGGACGAGGGCTCCAGGTAATACGGGCGGTCGAACATGATGGGGTCGATGTCGGTGCGCGGCACGAACTCCGTGACGGCGATCTCGCGGTGCTTCTCCACCGGCATGGACTTGATGTCGTCCTTGGTGAGCACCACGGAGTCCCCAGCCTCCGACTCGTAGGCGTTGGCGATCTGGGCGAACTCGACCTCGTCGTCGGTGCCCTCGCGGACCCGCTTGTAGCGGATCCGGGTCCCGTCCTTCGAGTCGACCTGGTGCGAGCGGGCATCATGGCTCTCGATGGCCGAGTACACCTTGACCGGCACGTTGACCAGCCCGAAGGACAGCTCTCCCGTCCACATGGCGCGCATGTGGCCATTGTGACCGCTGAAGCCGCCGAATGCGAGGGGCGATGATCGCCGACTGGGCGGGTGATAATGCGAACGTGCCCGCACACCCGAATCGGGAGAACCGCGACGTCGGCGGTATCACCGTGCCGCTGACCAATCTCGACAAGGTGCTGTACCCCCGGACCGGCACCACGAAGGGCGAGGTGATCGACTACTACCAGGCGATCGCGCCGGTCACGTTGCCACACCTCGCGGACCGGCCACTGACCCGCAAGCGGTGGCCCAACGGGGTGGATCGGACCGCGTTCTTCGAGAAGCGGCTCCCCGCCCACGCGCCGGCCTGGATCACGCGGGCGGCCCAGTTCCATTCGGATGGAGAGTCCATATACCCGGTCGTCGACTCCGTGGCCGCGATGGTGTGGCTGGGGCAGCAGGCCGCGCTGGAACTGCACGTGCCGCAGTGGCGGTACGTGCCCGACGGGGACGCCCCGTTCGGGCTCGCGCCCGGCGACGCGGACCGGCTGGTGCTGGACCTCGACCCCGGGCCGGACGTGACCCTCGACGACTGCGCAGCGCTAGCGCTGCGGATCCGGGAACTGCTCGCCGGCATGGGGCTGGCGGGGTACCCGGTCACCAGCGGCTCCAAGGGGATCCACGTGTACGCGCCGCTGCGACCGCCGGTCTCGTCGCGCGGGGCGCGGACGGTGGCCCGTGCCATCGCCGCGCAGCTCGAGGCCGAGACGCCCGACGCCGTGACCGCCACCATGGCGAAGGACGTCCGCGGCGGGCGGATCCTGGTGGACTGGTCGCAGAACCACCCGGGCAAGACCACGGTGTCACCGTATTCGCTTCGGGGACGCGAGGATCCGACGGTGGCGGCGCCCCGGACGTGGGACGAACTGGCGGCGGGTGGGCTGCGGCAGCTGCGGTTCGACGAGGTCCGCGCGCGGGTCGCGGTGGACGGCGATCTGTTGGCGGGGATGTGGCGCAGCGAGGAACGAACGGACCCGGCACCGCCTACGCCCGTGCGGCTGGACGAGTACCGGGCCAAGCGTGACGCCGCCCAGACCCCAGAGCCGTTCGGCGGCGAACCCAGCTCGGGCGCACCGATCTTCGTGATCCAGAAGCACCACACCGGTTCGAAACCCCCCTCGCTCCGCTCGCCCGGCCGCGTGCACTACGACTTCCGGCTCGAGCACGACGGTGTGCTCGCGTCCTGGGCGGTGCCGAAGAACCTGCCGGACGACCCCGGTACCAACCGGCTCGCCGTGCGGACCGAGGACCACCCGATGGACTACGCCGGGTTCGAAGGGAGCATACCGCGCGGCGAGTACGGGGGCGGCGAGGTATCGGTCTGGGATACAGGAACTTTCGATCTGGAGAAGTGGCGCGACGACGAGGTGATCGTGACGCTGCACGGGAACCGCCTGCGCGGCGGCCGGTACGTCCTGATCCGCACGGGCGGGAAGAACTGGCTGGCACACCTGATGACGCCGGGGACGACACGCGCGGTCGGGAAGACGTCGACGCCGCCGCGGGCGGCGGCCACAGACGAGCCCGCCGAGGGTGGCGGCCCGATGCTGCCCACCGAGGATCCCATCGGCGCTCTCACCGCCGACGAATGGGCCTTCGAGGGCAAGTGGGACGGTTACCGGGTGATCGCGACGGTAGTGGGCGGGAGGGTCGCGCTGCGCAGCCGCTCGGGGCGGGTGAGCACCGCGGACTTCCCCGGATTCTCCTCCCTTGCATCGGCTCTCGGTGACACCGAGGCCGTGCTCGACGGAGAGGCCGTAGTGCTGGACGAGGCCGGGGTGCCCGCGTTCCATCTGATGCGCACCGGGACGCGAGCGCGGTTCTACGTGTTCGACGTGTTGGCCGCGGGCGGCGTCGACCTCACCGGGCGACCTTGGACGGTGCGCCGGCGGGTCCTGGAATCGCTTGCGCCGCTGCTGGCGGCGAGCGGATGTGCGGAGGTGCCGCCGCTCGTGGACGCGCCCGACGGTATCGCCGCCCTCCAGCGCAGCCGGGAGCTGGGCTGGGAGGGTGTCGTCGCGAAACGGCGCTCGTCGGTGTATCTGCCCGGCGTGCGGTCGCGGTCGTGGCTCAAACACAAGCACTGGCGCGACCTGCAGGTGGTGATCGGTGGGTGGAAGCCGGGGCGTGGCGGCCGGGCCGGCGGCGTCGGGTCGGTGCTGGTCGGCGCCCCGACCGAGACGGGCCTGGTGTATCTGGGCTCCGTGGGATCCGGATTCTCCGACCGCGACCTCGACGATATCGCCGCGGAGTTGGAGCCGCTACGGATGCGCCTGTGCCCCTTCGTCGAACCACCCACGGGCCCGGAGTACCGCGATGTGGTGTGGGTCCTGCCGAAAGTGGTGGGCGACGTGCGGTACTCCTCGCTCCGCGCGGGCGGCCACCTACGTCAGCCGACGTGGAGAGGGTTCCGACGAGACCTGCTGCCGGGCGACGTCCCCGGCGCTGACGACCTGCCGTGGGAGGGCGGGGACTAGCAAGCGTCGAACTTCCGAGCGCTCGATAGCGAGCTAATGGTTAGTGCACTATTGATTAGTGGTCTATTCATCTGCTAGCGTCGAGACATGCCGAAGGACACCGCAACCGAGAACGAGGACCCGCTCGCCCTGGAGCGGCAGGTCTGCTTCGCGCTCGCCATCGCCAACCGGGCCGTGCTGTCGGTGTACCGGCCGATCCTGGCACCGATGGGCCTGACCCACCCGCAGTACCTGGTGATGCTCGCACTGTGGGGGTCGACGCCGATGTCCGTCAAGGCGATCGGCGAGGCGCTGCAACTGGATTCGGCGACACTGAGCCCCCTGCTCAAGCGGCTGGAGACGTCCGGGCTCATCGTCCGCGGGCGCTCGGCCGATGACGAACGCCGCATCGACGTCGACCTCACCGACGCCGGTCGCGACCTGCGCACGCGCGCGCTGGACATCCCGCCCGCGGTCGTCGCACGGCTCGGCGCCTCCCTCGACGAGCTCGAGGAACTGCACCGGGTACTCACCAACATCAACGCGAAGGCCGTCGCGGCCGGCGCACTCACCCCTGGAGGAGACCGGTGACGCCTGAGATCCATACCCCGAACCCGTTGCGCTACATCGCCTTCGTCTACGGCGCGGCGCTGCCGGACCACAACCGTGAGTGGGTACGCCACACCCTCACGTGCGACACCTGGGTGGTCCGGCACCTGATCCGCGGCCAGCTCGCGCTGGTGCCCGTGTACGCGATACTGCTCGCGATCCCGGGGCCGCTCGGCCTGCGGTGCGCCACCGTCCTGCTCGGGGTCTTCGTCGTGCTGTTCTACAACGTCGTCTACATGCGGCAGAATCGGGCGCGGCGGCTGCAGCGCAGCGGCCTCGACCCCAACCTGGAGAACCCGCGTGTACTCGCGCGAAGGGAGCGCGTCCGCGCCGCCTACGAGCAGTTGCATCCGCACGCGGGGTAGCGTGGCGGCATGAGCGCGTCGATCCCCGGGATCCGCATCGGCCACTACACGGACGCCGTCGCACAGACCGGATGCACCGTGGTCCTGTTCCCGGACGGCACAGTGGGATCCGGTGAGATCCGTGGCGGTGCACCGGCTTCGCGCGAGTTCGACCTGCTGTCTCCCGAACGCACCGTCGACACGGTGAACGCCGCCGTCCTCACCGGCGGCTCGGCGTTCGGGCTCGCGGCGACCGACGGCGTGATGCGCTACCTGGAGGAGGCCGGCACGGGGGTGAAGACGGTGGCGGGCCGCGTCCCCATCGTCCCCACCCTGGCCCTGTTCGATCTCGCCACGGGCGACGCCTCGGTGCGACCGACGGCCGAGAACGGTTACACGGCGGCCGCTTCCGCGTCTGCGCACGCCGAGCTCGACGGCCTGATCGGGGCGGGGACCGGTGCCACCGTGGACAAGTACCTGGGCCTGACCAGAGCTCGTCCCGGCGGCCTCGCCTACCGCGAGGCGCGGGCCGGCGGTGTCGTGGTGGGAGCACTGTGCGCGGTGAATGCGTTCGGCGGCATCGAGACCGGCGCCGGCGTCCCGACCGAGGACATCGCCGCGGCGTTCCGGGAGCAGCCGTTCCCGGCGTCACCGCGGGAGAACACGACGATCGGAATCGTGATCACCAACGCGCGCCTGTCCAAGGTGGACTGCCTGGTGCTGGCGCAGGGCGCACACGACGGCCTGGCACGCGCGGTCACTCCCCCGCACACCCGGTACGACGGAGACGGATTCATTTCGGCCGCAACCGGTCTCGTAGATGCGAAGATCGACCTGGTGCGCGCACTGGCGATCGCCGCGGTAACCGACGCCATCCGATCGCGCGCCTGAGCGCTCAGCCGCCGAGCGCGCGCGCGTAGAGGTCGGCCAGCTCGACCCAGTGACGCTCGGCGGCCGCCTCGTCGTAGGAGCGGTTGTCGGGAACCGCGAAACCGTGCGCGGCGGCATAGGTATCGATGGTGTGCGACACCCCCGCGGCCGTCAGCGCCTGCTCCAGCCGCTCGAACTGCTCGGCCGGGAACGAGTGATCGTCCTGCGCCGCGGCGACGAGTACGGTGGCGTGGATCTTGTCGACGGTGCGGTGCGGGCTGTCCGGATCGGCCTCGTCGGCGAGCCGGCCGCCGTGGAACGAGGCCGCGGCCGCGATGCGGTCCGGGTGCGCCGCAGCGACGATCATCGCGAGTCGGCCGCCCATGCAGTACCCGACCACGCCGACGCCGCCCGCGGCGACCTCGGGGCGGCCGGCCAGGAAGTCGAGGTAGGCGCCTGTGTCACCGGCGATCGCGTCGGCGGTCAGCTGAGAGCTGAAGGCGCGGAACCGATCCCGCTCGGACGGGGTGGAGAAGAGTGTCTTCATGTCGAACGGCGCGTACTCGCCGGCGCGGTAGTACAGGTCGGGGAGAAGGACGGCGTAGCCCAGCCCCGCGAGCCGGTCGGCCATCTGCTGGAACGCCTCCCGGATACCGGCGGCGTCGAAGTAGACGATGACACCCGGCCAGGGACCTGCCCCGTCCGGGGTGTGCAGGGTGGCGGAGGCGGTGCCGTCGGGCGTGGGGATCGTGACCTCGGTGCATGGCATGGCTTCAGTCCTACACCGTGTCCCCGGAGGCCGCCGCCCAGCCCCGCCACTCCGTCACCCGCGTGAGCACCACGGCACCATCGGGCACGCGCTCGCGATACTGCGGATACTTCCCGGCGAGGCGCGCCACCGCCTCGGCACGTTCGCCCGGCGCCGCGAGTCCGGCCCGCCCGTCTGCGCGCACCCACCACAGCCGTTCCCAGTCGTCGTCGTACACGTCGACCAGGAGCGAGACCGCCGGGTTCCCCGCGATGTTCCGGAGGCGGCGCAGGTCGGTGGTGGATTTGGGCTTGTGGTCGATGGCGAACGCCACCACGTCACCGTCGACGGCGAAGGTGACGGGCACGAGGTGGGGTCGCCCGTCTGCGCCGACGGTGGCGAGCCGCGCCACCCGAGCCGCAACGAACCGGGCGCGCGCCGCGTCGGAGCTCAGTCGCATTCCCGCACCCTATTCCAGGTGCTCCGCGGCGGCGGCGTGGATCGCGTCGGTGAGCCGATCGGAGGCCCGGGTGCGTAGGCGCCAGGACTGCCAGTACAGCCGCACCGTGAGATCGCGGTCGACGCGGACCATGCGGCCGGTCTCCAGGTCGTCGCCGAGGTGCGCGACGGGTACGTTGCCCCACCCGAGCCCCACGCGGACGGCTCGGGTGAAGGCGTCGGAGGTGGGGATGCGGTGCTCGGGCGGTGCGCCGATCGCCCGGTGTCGCTGGAGGATTCGATTCTGCAGTTGATCCTTCTCGTCGAGCTGCACCGTGGGCATCTCCCGCCACGGCCAGCGGTCGCCCCGCCGCCAGCGCTGCGCGAACTCGGCCGTACACACGGGAACGTACCGCATCGCGCCCAGGTACTCGGCGGAACACCCCTGCACCGGTTCGGGATCGACGGTTATCGCACCCAGCACCGCGCCGGAGCGGAGCAGGTCCGCGGTGTGTCCCTCGTCGTCGACGTACAGGCGCAGCCGCGGCCCCGCGCCGGCCACCTCGGCGATCACGTCCGTGAACCAAGTGGCGAGCGAATCCGCGTTGACGGCGACGTCGAGAGCGACGCGGCCCGCACCCTCGCCGTCGCCGCCCGCGAGCCGCCCGAGCGCGTCCGCCTCCAGCGCCGCCGTCCCGCGCGCGAGTCCGAGTAGGACCGCCCCCTGCTCGGTGGGCCTGCACGGGTTGGCGCGGGTCACCACCACGTGCCCGACCGCCTGCTCGAGGGCGCGGATCCGCTGGCTCACCGCCGACGGCGTCACCGTCAGCCGCCGAGCGGCCGCCTCGAACGTCCCGTGGTCCACGACCGCCGCGAGTGTCTGCAGCCAGTCCCCGTTCAGCATGAAGACAGGCTAATGCTACTGAAGAATCATTCGCTGGGCTTCATCCGGTCACGGCCCTAGCGTCGAGGCGTGCTCACCTCACTCGCCGCCGGGATCGCGCTCGGCCTGTCGCTCATCGTCGCCATCGGCGCGCAGAACACCTACCTGCTCCAGCAGGGCCTGCTGCGCCGGTACGTGGCGCCGATCGTGGCGGTGTGCATCGCGTCGGATGTGGTGCTGATCGCCTGCGGCGTCGCGGGACTCGGTGCCGTCGTGGCCGACCGGCCGATGCTGCCGGCCCTCGCGAAATGGGGCGGCGTCGCGGTGCTCACCGGGTACGGGCTGCGCGCCGCGTGGTCCGCCACGCGGGCCGGAACGCTGGAGCCGGCGGCGGTGCGCGGCGCCGCCGGGCCGGCCGCGGCGGTGGGTACCGCGCTCGCGCTGACGTGGCTCAACCCGCACGTGTACCTGGACACTGTGCTGCTGCTGGGGACCGCGGCGACCCGGTACGGCGCGTACCGGTGGTGGTTCGGGGCTGGAGCAGCCCTGAGCAGCCTGCTGTGGTTCACCGCGCTCGGGTTCGGAGCCGGACGGCTCGCCGGCGTATTGCGCAGGCCCGGCGCCTGGCGGCTGATCAACGGCGTCATCGCGGTGACGATCCTGCTGCTCGCGGTGCGGCTGGCCACTATGCCCCTGGGGAGATGACGGATCCGGAACCGTAGCCCACGCCGGTACGTCCAATTGGTATGGGGGGATTCACCACCGAGGAGAGGCTGGCGCGGCACCTGGCCGCCAACGACGGAATCATCACGCGCGGCGAGGCCATGTCGCTGGGGGTGACATCGTCCTCGATCGCCCGCCGTAAAGCCGCGAAGATCTGGCAGCCGCTGGGTGGCGGCGTGTTCCTCTCGACCGCGCATCCGCTGACGGAGGCCGCTCGGCTGCGGGCGGCGACGGTCATCGCGGGCGGGGTCGCCGACGGGCTCTCGGCGGCGTGGTGGCACGGAGTCGTCGACGAGCTCCCGGACATCGTCACGGTCACCGTTCCGCCCGCTCGTCGGTGCCGGGTGCGCTCGGCGATCCGGTTCGGCGTACAACGTCGCTCGCTGCTGGACGCCGATCTGACGACGGTTCGCGGGATCGCGGTCACGGCGGCACCGCTGACGGTCGCCGAGGCGTCCGCGGCCGCGGCCGCGGGAAGCCGGATCATGGACCGCGCGCTGCAGGAGGGCACGGTGACGATCCAGACCCTGGAACGGGCTCTGGAACGGAACGCCGGACGGCACGGGATAGCACGGGCACGCCGCTTGGTTGCCGTGGCGGGCACCGACACCGAGTCGGAGGCGGAACGGCGATTCGCCCTACTCCTGCGGCGCCACCGGATCACCGGATGGGTACAGCAGTACCCGTTCGGCCACACCCCTATCGACTTCGCGTTCCCCTCCGATCGGTTGGCGGTAGAGATCGACGGGTGGGCGTTCCACCGCACAGCGGACCGCGCCGCTGCCGACGCCCGCAAGCAGAACCGACTGATGCTGGCGGGCTGGCGGCTGCTCCGGTTCGGTTGGCACGCACTCGATCAGGCGCCCGAGGACGCCGTCGATCAGGTCGTGGCGGCCCTCGGAGCAGCCGCATGAGGGCTCGCCCGCCGGTGGCCGGATGACGCGCCGGCAATGGTCGGAAACTCCCGCCCGACGGGAGTTTCCGACCACGACCGGCGGCCTCTTCCGGCGCCCGCGGATGACCGACCGGATCGCGGGGCGCGCGGGCGTACGGTGGTGCGCATGGCGAAGGTGACGATCATCGGTGGACACGGCAAGATCGCGATGCTGCTCGCGGAGTTGCTGTCCGCACGCGGCGACGCGGTGATCAGCCTGTTCCGCAATCCCGACCACGCCGCCGACGTCGCAGCGACCGGCGCCACCCCGGTGGTGTTCGATGTCGAGAACGCCACCGAACAACAGCTGACCGACGCGATCGTGGGCAGTGACGCGGTGGTCTTCTCCGCCGGTGCGGGCGGCGGCGACGCGGCCCGGACGTACGCGGTCGACCGGGACTCGGCGATCCGCTCGATCCGGGCCACCGCGGCGGCAGGCGTTCGGCGGTACGTGATGGTGTCCTATCTCGGCGCCGGACCCGATCACGGTGTGCCCTCCGGCGACTCGTTCTTCGCCTACGCGGAGGCCAAGGCCGCGGCGGACACCGCGCTCCGGGCGTCCACCCTGGATTGGACGATCCTCATGCCGGGGCGGCTCACGCTCGACCCCGCGACGGGCGCGATCGATCCGACCGCGGCGCGCTCCCCGGACAACCGCGGCACGTCCCGCGCCAACGTCGCAGAGGTCGCCGCGGCGGTCCTGCGCGATCCGACGACCATCGAGAAGGACGTCCCGTTCACCGACGGGGACGTGCCCATCGCCGACGCCCTCGCCCGGCTGTAACCGAACGCCAGGCAGCCGCGTCGACAATCGGGCGCATGGAACAGATCGACATCTCGTCGCAGCCGACTCCGTCCGGCTGGTGGCTCGCGGCCGTCAATCTGGTGATCGGGCTCGGGTTCGTCCTCGGCTGCGGCGCGATACTGTCGGGCGCCGACGGGGACGTGGGGACCATCGTCTTCGCGTCGCTGGGGGTGGCGCTCGGGCTGTTCCTCTTGGCTGCCGTCGTGACCGTGGTGACCAGGATGATCGTGCGCACCACGATCGCGTCGGTCACTGCCGAGGGGGTGACGCTGTGGCGGATCCGAGACCCCGACCTGCGGTTCTGGCGCTGGGACGAGGTGGCGCGCGTGACCACGCGACCCATTCGGGCGAAGGGCTCGCAGATCGGGACCTCCGTCCGATTCGAGATGCGCCCCGGGCCACGGCTGGACGCACTCGACCCCGCGACCCCGCGATCGATGCGCGGGGTCGCGGCGAGCTATGTGAAGGCGAAGACCTCGATCGGCCTCACCACGCTGGTGCGTCCGGGGTGGGATGAGCTCGAGCCGGAGATCGAACGTTTCCGCGAAGCCCACACCGATTGACGCGCCCGACGAAAGGGTGCACATGTTGGAGACGACGGAGGCGCACAGGGTCGAAGACGACGGAGGCGCACGGGGTCGAAGACGACGGAGCCCGGCACCGCCGAGGCGGTACCGGGCTCTCGCGGTCGCGGATCAGAGCTGCTTGAGCTCCTCGATCACCGAGTCGACCGACTTCTTCGCGTCGCCGAACAGCATCGAGGTGGTCGGCTGGAAGAACAGCGGGTTCTCGATGCCCGCGTAGCCGGAGCTCATGCCGCGCTTGAGCACGATCACCGACTTGCTCTGGTCCACGTTGAGGATCGGCATGCCGTGAATAGGCGAGCTCGGGTCGTTGCGCGCCGCGGGGTTGGTCACGTCGTTGGCGCCGATGACGATGGTGACATCCGTGCGAGAGAACTCGTCGTTGATGTCGTCCATCTCCTTCATGGCGTCGTACGCGACGTCGGCCTCCGCCAGCAGCACGTTCATGTGCCCGGGCATACGGCCGGCGACCGGGTGGATCGCGTACTTCACCGGGACGCCCTTGCTCTCGAGGATCGACGCCATGTCCTTGACCGCGTGCTGCGCCTGCGCGACCGCGAGGCCGTAGCCCGGGACGACGATCACCTGGTTGGCGTAGGCCATCTGGATCGCGGCATCGGAGGCCGACGTCGCCTTGACGGGCCCCTGGTCACCGCCGGGCCCAGCCGCGCCGGCCTCTCCGCCGGAACCGAAGGCGCCGAAGATGATCGCGGGGATCGAGCGGTTCATGGCCTTGGCCATGAGGTTGGTCAGGATGGTGCCGGACGCGCCGACGATCATGCCCGCGACGATCATCGCAGTGTTGTTCAGCGCGAGGCCGGCGGCCGCGGCGGACAGGCCGGTCATCGCGTTGAGCAGCGAGATCACGACGGGCATGTCCGCGCCGCCGATCGGGAACACGACGAAGAGCCCCATGATGCCCGCGGCGACCAGGAGCAGCACGATCCAGATCATCGAGGTCGGCGCGGTGTTCGACGAGCTGACGCCGATGTAGATCGCGACCGCGATGCACACGATCATCAGCACGATGTTCGCGAGCTGGAACAGCTTGGCGTTCTTCACGAACGCCTTCTCGACCTTCTTGTTCAGGATCTCCTGCAGCTTCGCGAACGCGACCAGCGAGCCCCAGAACGAGACCGAGCCGATGATGGCGGCGAACAGCGAACCCACGATGATGTGCACATCGGGCTGACCAGGGTCGGTGTCGACGTGGGTGAAGCCCTTGGACTCGATGAACTCGACCCACGCGATCAGTGCGACGGTGCCGCCGCCCACGCCGTTGAACATGGCGACCAGCTGCGGCATCGCGGTCATCTTGGTCTTCAACGCGGGCGGAATACCCAGCGCGACACCGACGATCAGGCCGACCGCGATGAGGATCCAGTTGATGACCGGCGCCGACTGCCCCTTCTCGTGCCACCCGTTCCACACCGACAGGAGAGTCGCGACCACCGCGATGCCCATCCCGGTGGCGGCGATCCAGTTGCCGCGGACGGCCGTCTTGGGGCCGGTCAGACCCGAGAGTCCGTAGATGAACAGCGCGAACGCCGCGATGTAGAGGATGTCGACTGCGTAGCTCACTTGGCGACCTCCTTACCAGCGGTTCGGGGGGTGCTCGGGGGGGTTCCCCCCGAGGGTGCCTTCTTGCCCTTGAACATGCTGAGCATGCGGTCGGTCACCGCGAATCCGCCGATCACGTTGAGCGTGCCGAAGACCAGCGCGATGAACGCAATGACGTATACGTACCAGGGCGAGCCCGAGGGCAGCTTCCCGAGCACGACCAGCGCACCCAGGACCACGATGCCGTGGATGGCGTTGGTGCCCGACATCAGCGGCGTGTGCAGTGTGTTGGGCACCTTGGAGATCACGGCGAAACCGACGAAGCCGGCCAGCACCACGATCGCGATATCGGCGAGCAGATCCGTATACACGTCTAGCCCTCCTCTCGGGTCACGCACGAGGCGGCGAGGATCTCGTCGGAGAAGTCGGGGGCGAAGCTCGCCTCGCCGGCGTCGCTGCGGACGAGCATCAGCTCGAGCAGGTTCTGGATGTTCTTGGCGTACAGCTCCGACGAGTGCTCGGGCATGTCGGCCGGCAGGTTCAGCGGCGACGTGATGGTCACATCGTGGCGGACGACGGTCCGCCCCGGCTCGGTGAGCTCGCAGTTGCCGCCCGTCTCGCCGGCGAGGTCGACGACGACCGAGCCGGGCTTCATGCCCTCGACCGCGGCCGCGGTCACCAGGCGCGGGGCGGGCCGGCCGGGCACGAGCGCCGTCGTGATGACGACGTCGAAACCCTTGATGGCATCCTCGAGCGCCTGCTGTTGCGCGACCCGCTCCTCCGCAGTGAGTTCGCGGGCGTACCCGCCCTCACCCGCCGCGTCGATGCCCAGATCCAGCCACTGCCCGCCGACGGAGCGCACCTGTTCCGCGACCTCCGGCCGCACGTCGTAGCCGGTGGTCCGGCCGCCGAGGCGCTTCGCCGTGGCGAGGGCCTGCAGGCCGGCGACGCCCACGCCGAGCACCAGCACCGTCGCCGGCTTGACGGTGCCGGCCGCGGTGGTGAGCATCGGGAAGAAGCGGGTCGCCTTCTCGGCCGCGAGCAGCACGGACTTGTACCCGGAGACGTTGGCCTGCGAGCTCAGCGCGTCCATCGCCTGCGCACGCGAGATGCGCGGGATCGCCTCGACGGCGAAGGCCTGCACCCCGGCCGCCTTGAGCGCCGGGATCTGGTTCTCCTGGTTTCGTGGGTTGAGGAAGCCGATCAGCGTCTGCCCGGCGCGCAGCCGGGCGATCTCGGCGTCGGTCGGCGGGGCGACCTTGACCACCACGTCCGCCCGCCACGGATCGCCGAGCGTCGCGCCCGCTTCCACGTACAGCGCATCGGGGATGAGTGCACCGAGCCCGGCTCCGGACTCGACCACCACCTCGACGCCCTTGGTCTCGAGAGCGGAGACCACCTTGGGGACGAGCGCGACTCGACGCTCCCCCTCGGTGGTCTCACGCACCACACCGACATTCATGTCTTGTGATTTCCTTATGTCGCGTTCCACCCGGGGCCGTAGCATCACCACTGCCACACCGAGGAACCCGCGAGATACCGCAGGATTCGGACGCGCGCGTCCGGGGTCACCGGTGCGTCGCGGCAGCGGCGCAGAAGTCGGCCCCACCTTCGAATCAGTGGGAGAAAGATAACACACACAATCTTACCCACCGGTAAGTTAGTAAGGCCGCACTTACCCGCGGCTCACTCGCGGACGGAGCTATTCGCCCTGATCCGCGGCTGTGTAGCGGTCGATGAGCGTGGCGAAGGCATGCAGATCCTCCGCCGGCCACTCGCGCGTGCGTTCCGCGATGCGGCGTCGCCACGCGGCGTCCGCGTCGCAGAGGATCTCTCGTGCGCGTTCGGTGAGCTCGAGCCGACGCGATCTGGGGCGCTCGGGGTCCCGCTCGCGGCGGAGCAGGCCGCGACGCTCGAGGCTCGCGAGCTGGCGGCTGGCCGTCGACTTGTCGATCGCGACCACCTCGGCCAGATCCACCGCCCGCAGGTGGGGGTTCTCACCGAGCACGAACAGCAGCGTGTAGTCGACGTAGCCGATGTCCGGGTGTAGGTTCCGTAACTCTCCGCGCGTTCGCTTCGCGACGCCGACGATCGCGCGGATGATCTGGTCTATGTCGTCTGCGCGCGCGGCATCGACAGCCACCGTCTCGACCCCACCGCACGGGGGGCCGTCCCCGGGGGCGCCCACGGGATCAGCAACCCCGGGCGGTGTCGATGCGGGCGGGCGGATTCGCCACGTGCCCGGTGATCAGCGAGCCGCGCGCGGCCGCGAGGAACTGCTGCGGGAATTGTGCCGGGCCGCCGGTGGGCGCAAGACGGGCACGGGAGGCGGCGGACATGCACACAGACTAACGAACGGTCTCTCCTGGCACTCCGACACGATCATCCTGTGGCCAACCTGTGACTGGCGTGACTTGTGTTGTCTTATGAGGCTGAAGTTAAGATCATGGTCGAGACTGTGAAAGGGGAAGTCGGATGTCGACCAATCACCTAGTCGACGGCGCGGAACACCCGCTCGGCGACGCCTACCGCCGCACGTTGCGGACTGTTCCCACAACGACCGCCGCCACCGTCGTCTATGCGGGGGTCCTGGCCGCAGTCGTGTTGGCGGCTCTCGTCTACTTCGTCGGCTTCCGCGGCACCGACGCGAAGGGCGGGGTCACCACCGTGAGCGCCATCGAGGTCGGCGACTGCGTCACGGTCGGCAGCGGGCACCCGACGAAGGCACCCTGCTCCACCGGCACCCTGACGTTCGGCGTGGCCGAGAAGCTCCCCGGCCGGACCGCCTGCAGCTCGCCCGCGTACGCGCGGATCGAGGCCGACGGTGACTCGCTGTGCGTCGTGCCCAACCTCACGCTCGGCCAGTGCTACCGCGTGCCCGGGCCGTCGGCCGCCACCACCGACATCAGCCCTGTCGACTGCCCGTCTGCACTGACAGCCAGCTCCGGCAACGTCATCCAGGTCACCGAGAGCGCGTCCGGCGGGCCGCTCGACTGCCGCGGCGCCACCGCACTGAACTACGAGCAGCCGCGCCGATTGAGCTACTGCGTCCAACCGCTCAGCTGAGCACCCCGACTCCCGGTACGCCGAAACGGCTCTCAGGTCGATCGAACCTGAGAGCCGTTTCTTTCGACGTTCGGGTAGGTCAGGCGTCCAGGTCCTTCGCGACCAGGGCGGCGATCGCGTCGACCGTGGCCTGGTCGTCGGACTCGACGGTGACCTGGGCGCCCTGCTCGGCGCCGAGGGTCATGATCATGAGGGCCGAGCCGGCGTCCACGGGCTCGTCGCCGTCGACCGACAGCGTGACGTCGTAGCCGGACTCGTTGACCGCGTTGGCGATGATCCCCGCGGGGCGGGCATGCAGGCCGACCGCGGATCCGACGGTGACGGTGGTGCTGGGCATGGGATCTCCTCTGTGGGTGGGGGTGGTGCGGGATCTGCGGATGCTGGTGTCGGGTGCGAGGATACGGCCGGCGGCCGTACCCCCGCACCCGATCGGATCAGGCGGCGACGGTGGCGGCCTCGGCCGCGGGGACTGCCGCCGGCGCGGCCGGCGCCTTACCGCGGAACAGGCTCTTGGCCACGATCACGGCGGCCGCAGCGACGACGGTGCCGACCAGCAGGGCGATGACGAAACCGATCGCGTTGTTCATCGCGAAGAACACGAAGATGCCACCGTGCGGGGCGCGCAGCCCCACGTCGAGCGCCATGATCGTGGCGCCGGTCGCGGCGCCGCCCAGCATCATCGAGGGGATCACGCGGAACGGGTCGCCGGCGGCGAACGGAATCGCGCCCTCGGAGATGAAGCACAGGCCCAGCGGGATCGCGGCGATGCCGTTCTCGCGCTCCGCCTCGGTGAACAGGCTCTTACGCACCATGGTCGCCACGCCCATCGCGAGCGGCGGCACCATGCCTGCGCACATGACCGCTGCCATGATGTGCAGTTCGGCAGGGCCGCCCACGCCCAGGCCCTGGACCGCGAACGCGTAGGCCGCCTTGTTGACCGGGCCGCCCAGGTCGAAGCACATCATGAGGCCGAGGATGACACCGAGCGCGATCTTCGAGCTGCCGCTCATGCCGGACAGCTCGTTCTGCAGCCAGTTGGTGAGGTCGGCGAGCGGGCGTCCGAGAACCATGAACATCAGCAGGCCGGTGATCGCAGTGGCCAGCAGCGGGATGATGATGACCGGCATCAGGCCGCGCATCCACTTCGGCAGCGGGATCCGGGCGACCCACATGGCGACGAAGCCCGCGAGGACACCGCCGACCAGGCCGCCGATGAACCCGGCGCCGACGAGGGACGCGATCAGGCCGGCGGTGAATCCCGGTGCGAGGCCGGGCCGGTCGGCCATCGCGAAGGCGATGTACCCGGCCAACGCCGGCACCAGGAAGAAGAACGCCGCCTTACCTATCGCGAACAGCACGGAGCCGATGTAGATGTGCAGGCCGCCCGGAGGCAGATGCCCGAAGGTGTTCTGCAGCGCGTAGATCTGACCGAAGGCGTCCGAGCTGCCCTTGGGCGAGAGACCGATCTGCCACCCGCCGACCAGGAAGCCGAGCGCGATGAGCAGGCCGCCCGCTGCGACGAACGGGATCATGTAGCTCACGCCGGTGAGCAGGATCTGCCGGATCCGCGTGCCCATGCCGACGTCGCCGCCCTTGGCCGAGTCGTCGGCAGCCGCTGCCGCGCCGCCCTGCACGCGCGGCGCGCTCGGATCCGACGCCGCCGCAACGGCTTCCGCGATCATCGTGTCGGGCTCATTGATCGCCCGCTTCACGCCGGAGGCGATCACGGGCTTGCCCGCGAACCGCTCGCGCCCCTTGACACCCACGTCGGTCGCGAAGATCACGGCACCGGCCGCCGCGATGGTGTCGGCGCCTGCCGGCGTGGTGGCCGACGAGCCCTGGGTCTCGACGTACAGGTCCACGCCCGCCCGATCGGCAGCGAGCTTGAGCGCGTCCGCGGCCATGTAGGTGTGCGCGATGCCGGTGGGACACGCGGTGATCGCGACGAGGGACGGCTTGCCGCTGCCGACGGCCGCGCCGCTGCCCGCCTGACCGGCGACGGCGTCCGCCGGCGCAGCCTGCTTCGGGGCGGGCTTCGGCTTGGGCTTGAGCACCTCCTCGACCAGCGCGACGATCTCGGCGGGCGTCTGGGCCGCGCGCAGCGACGCGACGAACTCGGGCCGGACGAGCGCACGGGCGAGCGAGCTGAGCAGCTTCATGTGCTGGCTGCCGCCGGAAGCCGGTGCGGCGATGAGGAAGACGATGTCGGCGGGCCCGTCGGGGGCGCCGAAGTCGACCTTCTGCGACAGCCGCGCGAAGCCGAGGCTCGCGTCGGTGACCGCCTCGCTGCGGCAGTGCGGGATGGCGATGCCGCCGGGAAGACCGGTGGCGGACTGGGCCTCGCGGGCCATCGCGGCATCGATCAGGCCCGCTACGGGATCGGCACGACCCGTGTCGGCGATCCGGTGGGCGAGGTAGGAGATCACCTCGTCCTTGGTGGAACCGGCGGCGACGTCGAGGGCCACCAAGGATTCGTTGATGATGGGGACGGTGTCGGACATGTTGTGCGCTTCCTGCTGTGGGGTTGTCGGATGTGGGGTCAGGCGGGGTCGAGAGCGGTGACCGTGACGTCGCCGAGGGCGATCTGGTCCGGTGTGGGGACTGCGGTGCCCGGGAGGGCGGTGGCTGCGGCGCCGTAGGCGACGGCGGTGCGCAGGCGCTCGGCGGGCCCGGCACCGCGACTGTGGGCCAGGAGGAACCCCGCGAGTGAACAGTCGCCGGCTCCGACGGTGCTGCGCGGCACGATCTTCGGCGGAGTCGCGTACCAGGCACCCTCGTCGGTCACGTACACGGCGCCCGCGGCGCCGAGGGTGGCCAGCACGTCCGCGCCGGACGAGCGCTGCAATGCGCCGGCCGCGGCCAGCACCGGCGCGAGATCGCCCGCCTCGGCGGCCTTCTCCGCGGCGGCACCGTCGAATCCGGTGAGCTCGCCGAGCTCCTCGGCGTTGGGCTTGAGCAGTGCCGCGCCCACGCCGGGAGCGGCGACGGCGGCCAGCGCGGGGCCGGACGTGTCGACCGCGACCCGTCGGCCACCCAGTCGGGCGACGAGCCGGGCGTACCAGTCCGCGTCGACGCCGGGCGGCAACGAGCCGCACAGCGCGACCCAGTCCGCGCCGGCCGCGGCGGCGACCACCGCATCGGCGAGGGCCTCGCGGTCGGCCGGATCCAGGTAGGCGCCAGGAGCGTTCAGCTTGGTGGTGGTGCCGTCCGGCTCGGTGACGGTGACATTGGAGCGGATCTCCTCGGCGATCGGCACGGCCCGCGCGATGACACCGATCCGGTCGAGGCAGCCCAGGACGGGGTCGCCGAACGGCGCCGGGAGCACCGCCACCGTCGGCACGCCGGCGGCATGAACGGCGCGGGAGACGTTGACACCCTTGCCACCCGGCTCCGCTGTGGCGCCGACGGCGCGCAGCACGGCGCCCCGGGTGAGTGGCCCGTCGAGCGTCACGGTGCGGTCGAGGCTCGGGTTGGCGGTGACGGTGACGATCATCGGGCCACCACCACGTCGACGCCGTACCGGTCGAGGGCTGCGCGCAGCTCGGCGTCGGGCTGCGCATCCGTGACGATGGCGTCGATGGCGTCGAGCGAACCGAACGAGTTGAGGCTCTCCCGGCCGAACTTGCTGGCGTCGGCGAGGATCACGACGAACTGGGCGGCGCGGACGAGCGCCCGCTTCACAGAGGCCTCGTCGGAATCGGG
Source organism: Tsukamurella soli (assembly GCF_039541155.1). Taxonomy (NCBI): domain Bacteria; kingdom Bacillati; phylum Actinomycetota; class Actinomycetes; order Mycobacteriales; family Tsukamurellaceae; genus Tsukamurella; species Tsukamurella soli. The sequence goes on along the minus strand of NZ_BAABFR010000009.1, from coordinate 36,533 downwards.
GGTGGAGATCCCATGCCGGGCAGAGATCCCGTTGGCGCCGACGAATGCGACGTCGGCGCGGAAGGTGGCGAGCTCGGCGACGGTCGACGGCCCGACCGCCGCGTGCGTGAGCCCGCGGACACGGCCACCGACCAAGTAGAGATCGACGCCGTCCCGCGCGGCGAGGACGGTGGCGATGGGGAGTGAATTGGTGATGGCGGTGAGGCGGTCGCCTGGCTGGACCTCGCGCGCGGCCGCCGCAGTGGTGGTGCCGGCGTCGAACAGGATCGAGCCGCCGCGCACCGGGAGGAACCGCCGCGCGGCGGCGCCGATGGCCCGCTTGGCGTCGGCGTTGGTGCCCTCCCGCTCGACGACCCCGGCCTCCACCCCCGTCAGTAGGGCGGCGGCCACGGCGCCGCCGTGCACCCGCCGGACGGTGCCGGTGCGCTCCAACGTCGCGAGATCGCGCCGTACCGTCTCCGGCGTGACGTCGAACCGCTCCGCAAGGTCCGTGACCGATGCGCGACCGTTGTCGCCCACCAGGGCGGCGATCGCTCGCTGCCGTTCCTCCGCGTACATGTGTCTCTCGCTTCGTCGTTCTGGCGGCTCGGTGTTGGTTTGAGCCCGTTGTGATTTCTGCTTTCATTGTTTTACCCCCGACCCTGTTGACAAGTCAAGGATTTTTCGTAATCTAGATCACATGAGCATTCCTGCAGCATCTTCCCTCACAGATCAGGCCGGCACCCCCGGCACCGTCCTATCCGGGGCCGGCGTGGTGCCCGGGATCGGCTACGCGCCCGCGCTGCGGCCCGGCGAGCGCCCCGCGCTGCCCGCGGACGGCGTGGCCGACGTGCCCGCCGACCTGCGTGAGGATGAGGCATCCCGGTTCTCGCTCGCGGCCGCGGCTGTCGCCGGCCGCCTGCGGGAACGCGCGTCGCAGGCCACGGGCGCCGCATCCGAGGTGCTCGCCGCCACCGCGGGCCTCGCGTCCGACAAGGCATGGCTCAAGGCGGCGGACAAGCGGATCCGCTCGGGCATGCCCGCCGGCAACGCTGCGGCCGCCGCGACCGAGCAGTTCGCGGACATGTTCACGAAGCTGGGCGGGCTGATGGCCGAGCGCGTCACCGACCTGCGCGACGTGCGCGACCGGGTCCTCGCCGAGCTCGCCGGGCGACCCGAGCCCGGCGTGCCGCAGCCGGACCACCCCGTCGTCCTGCTCGCCGACGACCTCGCGCCGGCCGACACCGCGGGCCTGGATCCCGCGCTGATCCTCGGTATCGCGACCCGGCTCGGTGGACCGACCAGCCACACGGCGATCATCGCCCGGCAGCTCGGCATCCCCTGCGTCGTCGCGGTGTCCGACCTCGGCGGCGTGCCGGCCGGCGTCCCCGTGCTGATCGACGGGGCCGCCGGCACGGTCACCGTCGAACCCGATCCGGAGGCGGCCGCCCAGCGTGCCGAGGAGGCCGCGACCGCGGCCGCCGCCGTCGCCGACTGGCACGGCCCGGGGCGTACGGCCGACGGCCGGGCTGTGGCGGTTCTAGCCAACGTGCAGGACGGCGCGTCCGCGCACGCCGCGGCCGAGCGGCCCGTCGAGGGCATCGGCCTGTTCCGGACCGAGCTGGCCTTCCTCGACCGGACCGACGAGCCGTCGGTCGCGGAGCAGACGGACATGTATCGGGCCGTGATCGATGCCTTCCCCGGGCAGAAGGTGGTGATCCGGACCCTCGATGCGGGCTCGGACAAGCCGCTGAAGTTCGTCGACCATCCCGACGAGGCGAACCCGGCCCTCGGCGTGCGCGGCGTGCGGATCGCGCAGGGCGACCCCGAGATCCTCACCCGGCAGTTGGACGCGATCGCCGCCGCCGGCGCCACCTCCGACCCGTGGGTGATGGCGCCGATGATCGCCACGGCGGGCGAGGCGCACGATTTCGCCGCGTTGTGCCGAGAACGCGGCCTGACCCCCGGCGTGATGATCGAGGTGCCCGCCGCGGCGCTGCTGGCCGACGCCGTGCTCGCCGAGGTGGACTTCGTATCCATCGGCACCAACGACCTCACCCAGTACGCGATGGCCGCCGACCGCATGAGCTCGGAACTGGCGTCGCTCACCGACCCGTGGCAGCCGGCCGTGCTGCGGCTGATCAAGCTGGTGGGCGACGCCGGCACGCGCGCGGGCAAGCCCGTCGGTGTGTGCGGGGAGGCCGCCGCGGATCCGCTGCTCGCGTGTGTGCTGGTCGGCCTCGGCGTCACGTCGCTGTCGTGCGCACCGAACGCTGCCGCCGCCGTGGGCGCCCGGCTGTCCGGGGTGACGCTCGCGCAGTGCCGCGCAGCGGCCGACGCCGTACTGACGACGGCCGATCCGCGTTCCGCCCGCGCTGCGGCGGAGGCCGCCCTACAGTCGGCGGTGTGATCGATCACCTCGGTATCAACTGTCGCGACCTTCCCGCGGCGCAGCGGTTCTACGACGCGGTCCTGGCGCCGCTGGGCGTGAGCCGGCTGCTCGACTTCGGGGTGGCCGTCGGTTACGGAACCGACCGTCCCGAGTTCTGGCTGTCCGGCTCGCTGCCGGAGGTCGATCAGCGTGAGATGCACATCGCGTTCACCGCCGCGGATCGGGCGGCGGTGGACGCGTTCTACGTGACCGCGCTGGAGCTGGGTGCCGAGTCGCTGCATGCGCCGCGCCTGTGGCCGGAGTACCACGACGGATACTACGGGGCCTTCGTACGCGATCCGGACGGCAACAACGTCGAGGCCGTGTGCCATATGGGGTGATCCGGGCGGTTAGCCCGCGAAGTTCGAAAGAGTTCGCCGAACAGGGAATCAATCGGACCGAGGTCCGGTTATGCTGGCGAGAGTTCATAGTTCGATCTTCAAGGGAGCCTGTCATGAGCACTGTCCTCGAGCCGTCCACCTGGACCATCGATCCGGTCCACTCGTCCGTCAACTTCTCCGTGCGTCACCTCATGGTGAGCAAGGTGCGCGGCCAGTTCGACACCTTCTCGGGCACCATCACCGTCGGCGAGAACGGCGCCGCGAGCGTGACCGCCGAGGTCGACGTGACGTCGGTCAACACCCGCAACGAGCAGCGCGACGCACACATCCGCACCGCCGACTTCTTCGACGCGGAGAAGTTCCCCAAGGCCACCTTCGTCTCGACCGGGGTCACCCCCAAGGGGGCGGACTTCGTGCTGGCCGGCGACCTGACGCTGCGCGGCGTGACCCGCCCCGTCCAGTTCGACCTCGAGTTCCTGGGCACCAACCCGGGTATGGGGAACGGTGAGGTCGCCGCGTTCGAGGCGAGCACCGTGATCATGCGGCAGGACTTCGGCATCACGATCGACATGCCGCTGGAGACCGGCGGCAAGGTGATCGGCGACAAGATCACCCTCACCCTCGAGATCGAGGCCGGCCGCCAGTCCTGATCGGTCGGCTCCACTGCGCGCGTTCCCGCGTGCAGCCCGAGCGTTCCGCGGAACGCTCGGGCTGCGCGGGGCAGCCCCCAGCGGAGATCATCCGCCCGAGCGAACGTCACCGTCCCCATCGGAGATCGCACGCACAGCCCGGACCACGACGTGGCGTGAGGAGCACGACCACCGATCGGGCCACCCCACCGCGACCCGGTGGACGCTGAGCGTTCCGCGGAACGCTCCGGCGGGGTGGTTCAGTAGTGGAACGTGTCCGACGGTGCCGGGGCGTGCCCGGCATCGTCGTAATCCTGAGCGATCTCGATGCCGTACGCGCGCGCCAGGTCGAGGATCTTGTTGGCCCGGGCGATGCGCGGCAGGTCAGAACCGTTGCGGATCTCGCCACCATCGCGCTCGAACTCGCCGAAGAACTCGCGTGCCCACGCGATCTCGTCCTGCGACGGGCTGAGGCCTTCGTTGACGGGGTGACACTGCTCGGGGGTGAGACAGATCTTGCCGGTCATGCCGAACTCGGCCGACACCGCCGTCGCCTCCGACAGCCGCAGCCCCGTCGAGCCCACCGTCGGCCCGTCGATCGCACCGGGCAGATGCGCCGCCTTCGCGGCGATGGTGAACCGGGACCGCGCGTACGCGAGCGTGGCCGGGTTGTCGCCGAAGCCGGTGTCGCGGCGGAAGTCGCCGATGCCGAACGCGAGCCGGAAGGTGCCCTTGGCGGACGCGATCTCGCTGATCCGCTCGAGGCCGCGGGCCGTCTCCACCAATGCCACGATGAGAGTGCCGGGCAGCCTCTTCGCCGTCTCGACGACGTGGTCCATCGACTCGACCATCGCGAGCATCACGCCGCCCAGGTACTTCGCGTCTGCCAGGGCGGCGAGGTCGTCGGCCCACCACTGCGTGCCGAAGCCGTTGACCCGGACCCAGCCGTCGTTGGCGCGGCCGTCGTGCTCGGCGCCCAGCCAGCGGACGACGTTGTCACGCGCCGCGATCTTGTCCTTGGGCGCGACCGCGTCCTCGATGTCGAGGACCACGATGTCGGCGCGCGATCGCGCGGCGTGGTCGAACCGCTCCGCCTGGGCGCCGTTGACCAGCAGCCAGCTCCGCGCGAGCACCGGATCGATGCGGAAGCCGATCGGCTCCTCGGTCTCGATGGCGTTGGGGGGAGTCACGTCGCGAACCTCTTCACTCGCTGGCGGTCGGAGAGCGGGTCAAATCTACGTGCACCGTGAGGCGCCGAGGCAACCGGCCCTCGATTACCACCTGCTCAGGGGTCCCTAGGACAGCCGTCAGGCCCCGGCGCATGCGCACCGGGGCCTGACGGGCCGTACGTGTGGAGCGGACGGGCGATCGCTGCCGCCCGGATGTCGTCTGTCAGCCGAACCAACCGGTCCGCTGCATCTGCCAGACCTGATCCTGCCAGTAGCCCCACGTGTGGGTGCCCTTCGCCGGGAAGTCGTAGTGGACGTCCGTCAGGCCGGCCTTCTGGGCAGCGGCCTGGAACGCCTCGGTCTGCGACTTCGAGAGCATCTCGAGCGGCACACCCTGGATGATGTCGGCGGCCGACGGGTTGGGGGTGTACTTGCCCGGCTCGCCGCTACCCGCGGAGATCCACAGCGGCATGCCCGCGAACTTGTTGACCTGGACGGTCGGGTCGTTCTGGGCCCAACGCGAGTCCAGCGGGCCGCCCCACATGTCGAGCGCGCTGTAGCCGCCCGAATCCTCCTGGGCGATGCCGACGGCGATCGGCATGCCGGGCGCCGAGATGTTCAGGAAGCCCGACAGCGACGCGGCGCGCTTGTAGATGTTCCGGTTCTCCTCGGCGTTGATCAGTGCCGCGGAGCCACCCATCGAGATACCGATGAGCGAGATGTTGTTCGAGAAGCCCAGCTTGTTGATGTAGGCCGGGAGGCTGGTCGCCAGCCACGTGCCCCACGTGTAGCGGTAGGTGCCGTTCTGGTTGTGCGTCGGGTTCTGCCAGTTGGTGTAGAAGCTGGACGTGCCACCGACCGGCATCACGACGTTGATGCCGTGCTGCGACAGGAAGGCGACGTTGGTCTGCTGCTCCCAGCCGGAGACATTCCAGGTGGCGCGCAGGCCGTCGAGGAAGACGACGGTCGGGGCCTTGCTCGGCGCCGTCGTGGTGGATGCCCAGGTACGGACCAGCACGGGCGGCATGCCGGCACCGTCGATCCGCTGGGACTTGAAGCCCTTCGGCGGGTGCTTGGCAGAACCCGGCCCCCAGGCGTTGGCCGCCCCCACTGCGCCGGTGACGCCGGCGAGGGCGGGAATCATCGCGGCCGCCAGGACCGCAGTCCCCGCTCGCTTACCCCAAGAACCTGCTCGCATGAATCTGACCCTCTCCTCCGCCACCTCGCATAGGAGGTGGACGCTCTGTTCATCTCGGCCGGTGGGGCTTTCCCCCCGGACACCGACCACCTGACACAATGGCCACTCTAACACCGTTGGTCACATTATTCACACGAGTAACACGCGGAACTCTAAGAATGTGACTCGACTATTCGGTTCGTGCATCGGTCGCGCCGCCGCATATGTTACGGCGCGGCCGCATGATGGTCACGACCAGGCATCGAACGGCGCCTGGCTCACACAACACGGCGGCGGTCCCTCGCATGTGCGGGGGACCGCCACCGTGAAGTGTCAGAACTTCGTGAACCAACCGGTCCGCTGCATCGACCAGACCTGATCCTGCCAGTAGCCCCAGGTGTGGGTGCCGGTCGGCGGGAAGTCGTAGTGGACCTTGGTCAGCCCGGCCCGCTGCGCGGCGGCCTGGAACGAGCGCGCCTGCGACAGCGCCAGCATCTCCAGCGGCACACCCTGTACGAAGTCGGCGGCGGTCGGATGCGGCGTGTACTTACCGAACGTGCCGTTACCGGCACCGATCCACACCGGGATGTTCCGGAAGCGCGCCACCTGCACGGTCGGGTCGTTGAGCGCCCATCGCGAGTCGAACGGACCGCCCCACATGTCGAGACCGGCGTTGTAGCCACCCGAGTCCAGCGACGCGATGCCGACGGCGATCGGCATGCCCGGTGCGCTCAGATTGTCCATGCCGGACAGCGACGCGGCGCGCTTGTAGTAGCCGCCGCTGTTGAGCGTGTTGATCAGGGCGGCCGAACCCGACATCGACAGGCCCACCAGCGAGACGTTGTTGGAGAAGCCCAGACTACGGATGTATGCCGGGAGGCTGGTCTTGAGGAACGTTCCCCACGTGTAGCGGTACGGCTGGTGGTTGGTGCTGGACGGCGACTGCCAGTCGGTGAACCAGCTCGACGTGCCACCCACCGGCATCACGACGTTGACGCCGTGCTGCGACAGGAATGCGACGTTCGTCTGCTGCTCCCAGCCGGAGACATCCCAGGTGGCGCGGAGGCCGTCGAGGAACACCACCGTGGGCGCCTTGCTCGGCGGCGTCGTCGTGGAGGCCCAGGTGCGGACCTTCACGTTCGGCATACCCGCACCGTTGACGAACGCCTGCTTGAAGCCCCTCGGCGGGTGCTTGGCGGTTCCCGGACCCCAGGCGTTCGCCGCACCGAGCGAGCCGGTCAGCCCCGCAAGCGCCGGGATCGTCGCCACCGCAACCGCCGCGGCGACGGCACGCCTACCCCAGCTCGCGCTGAACCGCTTCGAACCCACACGCATCGTGGCTCTCCATCCTGTCGTGTCCGCCCGCCAGGGCGATGTGGAAACATCATGAACCCATGCCGGGCCGGGGGCGTACCACATGGTTTCGCGGGCAACCAATCGGCCTCTGCAACAGGTGTCGCAACGCACTCTATTCGACGCCTCGGAACCTGACAAACCCTAAGCCGAGAATAAGACCAGCTGGCAGTGGCCGACACCGTCGCTCCCAGGAGCATTCTGGCAGGTGGGAGCATGTGTTTTCGGAAGGCGGGCGGGCGCGTCACACGTCGGCACACAGCGCCACCTAAGTCATCTATCAGCTTCTGTCCAGGCGACCATCAACCGATACGTGATGTCCATCACATCGGTGCAGCGCGAATCCGCCGCCTCGCACGTAGCCTGACAGCGTGAGTTGGACACCCGGCACCGTCGCTTCGGACGACCTGTATCCCGCCCTGACGGAGGCCGCACGATCGCTCGTCGACGGCGAGCCCGACCGGATCGCCAACGCCGCCAACCTCGCGGCGCTGGTGTATGCGACCGTGCCCGACCTCAACTGGGTGGGCTTCTACTTCTACGACGGCGTCGAGCTCGTAGTGGGACCGTTCCAGGGTCTGCCCGCGTGCGTGCGCATCCCTCTGGACCGCGGCGTGTGCGGCGCCGCCGCCCGCACCCGGCGGACCCAGCGCGTCGACGACGTGCACGCCGTGGCGGACCACATCGCGTGCGACGCGGCGACGAACTCCGAGCTGGTGGTGCCGCTCGTAGCCGACGACGGCGAGCTGATCGGCGTGTTCGACCTGGACAGCGAGCGACCCGCGCGGTTCGGCGCCGCCGACCAGCACGGGCTCGAGGAGGTGGCGCGGGTGTTCCTGGAGTCGCTCGCCGCACGATCGGCCGCGGACTATGATTAGGCTCACCTAACTCGCACCGTAGACTCGGCGCCATGCACACACGCGACGGCAGGACCCTGTACGCCGAACGGTCGGGCTCGACGGCCACGACCGGCTCCCCCACCGTGGTGTTCGAGGCCGGCATGGGCGCCTCGCGCAGCACCTGGGGCGCGGTGGTCCCGACGGTGGCGGCGCACACCGCCACCGTCGCCTACGACCGCAGCGGGCTGGGCCGCAGCGCGCCCGCTGCCGACGACCGCAGCCTCCCGCGCCTGGTCGACGACCTGCTCGACGTACTGGCCGAGATCGACGGGCCCGTGGTGCTGGTGGGACACAGCTGGGGCGGCCCGATCGTCCGGCGCGCAGCCGCCGTCGTGCCCGACCGGGTGGTGGGTGTGGTGCTGGTCGACCCGACGGACGAGCGGTGCGGGACGTACTTCTCTATCTCCTTCGAGAAGCAGAACCGCCGGATGGCCGCGCTCACGCCGGCACTGGCCCGGATCGGATTGCTGCGGCGGATGGTCGCGCGGCAGTCGACCATGCTGCCCGCGGACGCGGCGGCTGCGATGCGGGCGGAGGACGGCACCGTCGTCGCCGGGCGGACGATGGCCGCGGAGATGCTGACGTCGGTCGCGGATATCCGCGCCCTGCGCGCCGACCCGCCGGCGGTGCCGAGCGTGCCGGTCACCGTCGTCACCGGGGGCAGGTCGGGTCGCCTGGATCGGCGTCGGCGCGCGGAGCTGCTGGCCGCGCACACCGCCTACGTGGCGGACCTGCCGAACGGGCGGCACGTCGTGGCCGAGAACTCCGGCCACCTGATCCCGTTCACCGAGCCCGGGGTGATCGCGGAGGAGATCCTGCGGCTGGTCTGAACATGTGCACGGTTACGTCGACGTCCCGACCGACGAAGCGGTGCACATGTTAGAAGCCGCGGCCCGGATTGAGCAGGTTCTTCGGGTCCCAGGCCGCCTTGATGGCGCGGTGCAGCTCGAGGACGTCGTCGCCGAGCTCCTGGCCGGTCCACCGGGCCTTGAGCACGCCGACCCCGTGCTCACCAGTCAGCGTTCCTCCGAGATCCAGTGCAGCGGTGAAGATTTCGTCGGCGGCACCCCAGATCGCCTGCGGCACCTCCGTCTCGCCGTGCGGGTAGATCAGGGTGGGGTGCAGATTGCCGTCGCCCGCATGCGCGCAGGTGGGGATGTCAAGGCCGTACTTCGCGGCGATGGCCTCGATCCGGGCGAACATCTCGGGCAGCTTGGACCGGGGCACGCCGACATCCTCCGAGAAGATGTTGCCGGCGTTCTCGTACGCGGGGAAGGCGGCCCGGCGCACCGCGAGCAGCTCGTCCGCCTCGGCCGGATCGTCGGAGACGACCACGTAATGCGCTCCGGCGCGCTCGAACTCGCGCTCCAGTACCGCCGCGTCCGCCGGCGTGGACGCCTGGCCGATGAGCATCGCGATGGTGGAGTCCTCGAGCCCGAACGGGCGCATGTCCTGCACCACCTCGAGCGTGCGGCGGTCCATCAGCTCCATGAGGGCGGGCGTGACGCCCGAGGCCACAACGGCCGCAACCGCGGCGGCGGCACGCACGACGTCGGGGAAGGACGCCGCCACCGTCGTGGGCGGGTGTGCCGGCGCGGGCTTGAGCTTGACGGTCACCGTGGTCACGATCCCGAGCGTGCCCTCGCTGCCGCACAGCAACTGGGTGAGGTCGTAGCCGGTGACGCCCTTGACGGTGCGCCGCCCGGTCTTGATGACCCGGCCGTCCGCGAGCACGACCTGAAGACCGAGCACGTACTCCCTTGTGACGCCGTACTTCACGCAGCGCAGACCGCCGGCGTTGGTGGCCACGTTGCCGCCGATGGTGCAGATCTCATACGACGACGGATCCGGCGGGTACATGAGCCCGTGCTCGCGCGCGGCCGCATCGAGATCGGCGTTGATGACGCCGGCCTCGGCGACCGCGTACTGGTCGGCCACGCTGATCTCCCGGATCGCGTTCATCCTGGCCAGCGAGATGACGACGCAGCCGTCCAGCGCGCTGGCACCACCCGCCAGCCCGCTGCCGCCACCGCGCGGGATCATCACCACGTCGTTGGCGTAACACCAACGGGCGGTGGCGGATACGTCGTCGGTGCATTCTGCCAGCACCACCGCGAGCGGTGTGCCGCCGTGCACCGGCGAGCAGTGGTCGTCCGCGTACGCGGCGGTGACGTCCGGATCGGTGAGCACCGCCCCGCGCAGCGCGGGGAAGTCGGCGGGGAGCACTGGTACGGCGGTCATCGCTGGATCGGTGCTAGATCGGCATCAGGTACGACCGGCGCGGCGCGCGCTGCAACTCCTTGTCCTGCAGCTGCGCCAAGCACTTCCGGATCAGCAGCCGCGTGTCCCGCGGCTCGATGACACCGTCGATGTACCCACGCTCGGCCGCCAGCCACGGCGTCGCCATGAACTGGTTGTAGAAGTCGATGAACGCCTTCCGGATCGCCGGCCCGTTCTCACCGGCCTCCTCGATCTCACGCCGCTTGATGATCGCCGCGGCGCCCTCGGCGCCCATCACCGCGAGGCGCGCGGTGGGCCACGCGAACGAGAAGTCCGCGCCGAGCTGCTTGGAACCCATCACGGCCCACGCCCCGCCATACGCCTTGCGCAGGATGATCGTCACCTTCGGCACCGACGCCTCGACATAGGCATAGATGAACTTGCCGGACCGGCGGATCGTGCCGATCCGCTCCTCCTCCAGCCCCGGCAGGATGCCCGGCACATCGACCAGGAACACCAGCGGGATGTTGAAGGCATTGCACAACCGTACGAACCGCGCGGCCTTCTCCGACGCCTGCGTGTCGAGCGTGCCGGCCATGAACATCGGCTGGTTCGCGACCACGCCCACCGGAGAACCGTTCGAGCGGGCGAAGCCGCACACGAGGTTCTGCGCCCACAGCTCGCCGTACTCGAGGAAGTCACCGTCGTCGAAGATCCGCAGGATGACCTCGTGGATGTCGTATCCCTCGTTGTCGTTGTCCGGGATGATCGACTCGAGCTCGAGGTCCGACGGCGTCAGCTCCGGCTCCAGACCCGGGTTGATCACCGGCGGCCGCTGGTGGCTGGTGGTGGGCATGAAGGACAGGTAGCGCTTGACCCAGTCGAACGCCGCCTGCTCGTCCTTCGCGACGTGGTGCAGGTTGCCCCAGGTCGCCTGCCGCACGGCGCCGCCCAGATCCTCGGCGCTGGTGGTCTCGCCGGTGACGGGGCGCAGCACCTCGGGCCCGGTGACGAACATGTAGGCCTGGTCCTCGACGCCCACCAGCACGTCGGTGTTGGCGGGTGCGTACACGGCGCCGCCCACGCACTTGCCCAGGATCATCGAGATCTGCGGGACCATGCCGCACAGTCCGTCCTGGCGGCGACCGAGCTCGGAGTACCAGACGAGCGAGGTGACCGCGTCCTGGATCCGCGCGCCGCCCGAGTCGTTGATGCCCACCACGGGAACACCTGCGGTGGCGGCGAACTCGTACAGCTTAGCGACCTTGCGGCCGAACATCTCGCCGACGGTGCCGCCCGCCACCGTCTGGTCGTGGCTGAAGGCCGCCACCGGCCGCCCGTCGACCTTGCCGTAGCCGGTGACGACACCGTCGCCGATCGGGTTCTTCGGGTCGCCCGGCGACTTGGCCAGCTGATCCATCTCCACGAACGTGCCCGGATCGAACAGCATGTGCATCCGCTGCCGCGCGCTGGGCAGACCCTTGGCGTCACGCCGGGCCCGCGCCCGCTCGCTGCCCGGGTCCTGCGCCTTGTCGAGGCGCCGCTGCAGGTCCGCCAGCTTGCCCGCGGTGGTGCTCAGGTCGGGCCCGGCCGGGGCGTCCGTGGAGAGATCAGTCACGAATCCGACCCTATCCCTTCGCGGCCCGAGGTCGATCGAGGGCCGCCGCTTGTTCGATCGCCTGGGACATGTGCGCCGCGATCCTGCCGATGTACGGCTCGTCGATCAGCTGCAGGTGGTCGCCGCCGATGTGGACGATGTCGAGGTCAGCGACGACGTCCTTCCAGCCGCCGTCGGGGTCGACCGACGCGTAGTTGGGCTCGAGCTCGATGGCCCCGTCGTGCATCCGGTCGGCCCGGTACAGGGTGACGGTGCCGTGGAACCGGCCGTACGCGGCCGGGTCGAGCCGGGTGAGCGCGCGGTTGTCGATGAACGACGTGCGCTGGTGCTCGACCATCGCGCCGGGGATCTTCTTGTCCGACAGCTGGACCAGCTCCATGATGATGCGGAACTGCCCCTCGTCGTCGGCCTCGACCAGGCGGTCCATCGGGAGCTCGACGTCGCCCTCGATGTTGTAGTTGGCGCGCGCGAAGCGCTCGTACCGCTCGAGCCGCTCCCGCTTCTCCTCCGGGGTGTCGGTGATGGGCACCGACGGACGGACGGCGTCGAGCAGGCCGATGTACGCGACCTCGTCACCGCCCTCCTCGAGCAGCCGCGCCGTGCCGTAGGCCAGCGCGCCGCCGAGGCTCCAGCCCGCCAGGAAGTACGGACCCTCGGGCTGGATCTCCTTGATCTTGGGCAGGTACTCGCGGCACCGCTCCTCGACCGAGCCCTCGACCCGCTCGAGGCCGTAGATCGGCAGGTCGTCCGGCAGCTTCTTGATCAGCGCCTCGTACGCCATCGTGTTGCCGCCGGCAGGGTGGAACAGGAAGAGCGGCTTGCGGGTGGTGGATTCGAGCGTGCCCTGGTCCGGCTTACGGAGCGTGCGGACGAAGCCGTCGACGGGAGTGGCGTCGTCCATCTGCTCGCGGACGTAGCCGGACATCTCCTCGATGTTCTTCGAGTCGATGATGTCCTCGATGTCGATCTCGCCGCCGCCGGCCCGCTCGGTGAGCCGCGCGGTGAGGTTCTCGGCGACGTCCTGCGCGAGCACGGGCAGCTCGTTGAACACCCCGCCCGGCGACGTGCCGACGACGATGGCGTAGGTCGCGAAGGTCAGCCGCTCGGCGGCGTCGCGCGGGGGCACACCGGTGGCGGCCGCGTCGGCCACCGCCGCGGAGTCGCTGAGATCCGGCGTCGCGTTCTTCGTCTCCGGCTGCGCCGCAGGCGCTTCCGCCGCTTCAGCCGAGGGCTCGGCCGCCTTCTTGGCGGCCTCCTCCTTGGCGGCCTTCATCAGCTCGGCGAGCTGCGCGGCGTCGGCGACCTCCCCGTCGGAACCGGCCTGGTGCTCGGCCAGCGCATCGACCTGATCCCGGTGCGTCACTGCGTATTCCACGAACTGCACCACATCGTAGAACGAGGCGTCGCGCACCGCCTGGATCTGGATCGGCGGGATGTCGAACTCGTACTCGGCGCGGTTCTTGATCCGCATCGCGAGCAGCGAGTCCATGCCGAGGTCGATCAGCGGGATCTCCTTGGGCAGGTCCTCGATCTCGTAGCCCATGGACTCGGAGACGATGATGCCGAGCCGGTGCTCGACGGTCTCGCCCGATTCCGCGTTCCAGCGCTCACCGGAACCCGCTGCGGGGGCCTCGGTCTCGTCGCTGACGACGATCTCGGGTTCCGCAGCGACGGCGTCCGAGGCGGTAGCGGTCACAGCGGGAGCGGCGGCCGGCGTCGCGCGGGTGACGACGGTGGCGGGCGCGTTCACGGCGTCGGCCGTCACGACCGCATCGACGAGCAGTCGGAAGCCGGCTGTGACATTCGGCCCGCTGGTGATCTGCTCATGCACCTGCAGCGACGCGCCGCCCGGATGCGGGTTGAGCGTGGTGGTGATCGGCCCACCGGACGGCTCGCCGTGTTCGACGATCGCGGTGACGGCGACCCCCGAGAGCACCTGCGCCGCAGCGGCACTCACCAGATCCTGCAAACCGATGTCGGCGCCCAGCACGTCACCGTCGAGCTGCCACACGTGCCGCCCGTCCGGCAGTGCCACGTAGCTGCCGGGAATGATGCCGGAGCCGCCACTCGAGATCTTGGTCGCGATCCACAGCGGCTTGCGCTGGAACCGCGTGCGCGGGATCGGCGCATACGCACCGGGGCCGAACAGCGACGCGACGTCGACCGAGTGACCGCGCACATAGGCCTGCGCCAGCGCCGCCATGATCGAGTCGTTCTCATCCTCTTTGCGCTTGAGCGTGTGGATGAGGCAGGCGTCGGTGATGCCGTTCTCGAACGTGACGGCCATGACCGAGATCAGGGTGACGGGGTTCGGGGAGAACTCGATGAACGTGCGGTACCCGGCCTCCACGGCCTTCTCGACGGCCTGGTTGAACCACACGCTGTGGCGCAGACCCTTGATCCAGTACTCGACCTCGTGCACGGGCGCGTGGCCGGCGCGGTAGAAGTCGCCGACGTTGACCGTGGAGTACATCGGGTACTTCAGCGGGTGGGCCTCGAGGCCCATGAGCTCGGCCTGCAGCTCACCCAGCAGCGGGTCCATCTGCGAGGTGTGCGACGCGCCGCGGGTGACCAGCTTGCGCGCCATCAGGCCCTTGGCTTCGGTCTCGGCCACGATCTGGTCGATGACCTTGCCCGGCCCGCCGATCACGGTGTGCTTCGGCGCGGCATACACGCAGATCTCGAGGCCGTCGTAGCCCGCGAGGACGGTATGGATGTCCGCGGCGCTGTACTCCACCAGCGCCATGAACTTCTCCATCTCCTCGGGGAGCATGGCCTCGCCCTCGCCCATCAGGCGCGAGCGGTTGCAGATCACGCGCACGGCGTCCTCGAGGGACAGGCCGCCGGTGAGCCACGCCGCCGTCGCCTCGCCCATCGAATGGGGAAGCACCACACCGGGTTCCAGCCCGTGATGGCGGAACAGCCCGGCGAGCGCGACCTGGATGGCGAAGATGCCGACCTGGCCGGTCTCGATGTGATAGGTCACGGAGTCGTCGAGCAGCATCTCGGCGTAGTCGTCCCCCGACTCGTCGATGATCAGCTCGTTGACCGCATCGAAGTAGTGCTTGAACACCGGGTTCGACTGGTACAGCTGCTTGGCCATCTTGCGGTGATGGCTGCCGAAGCCGGAGAAGATGAACGCCGGGCCGGTGGTGTCGGGCGCGTCCGCCGAGTACACCAGCGGGCTGTTCTTGCCCTCGGCCACCGCCGTGAAGCCCTTGATCGCGTCCTCGTGCGTGCGGGCCATGACCACCGAGCGCACGCGACCGTGGTTGCGGCCCGCCAGCGCGCGGCCGATGTCGGCCAGCGACTGTGCCTGTGCCTCGTCGGTCTGCAGCCAGGCGAGGAGTTCCTTCGCCGCGGCGCGGCGCCGCGAGGGCACGAATCCGGAGATCACCAGCGGGACGACCGCGTTCGCGGCGGTGGCTGCGTAGTAGACGGGAACGGAGTCCGCCGCCTGCACGTCGTCACCGTCGACATCGTCCGCCTCGACCACCGGGGCCTGATACTCGCGGAGGACCACGTGCGCGTTCGTGCCGCCGAAGCCGTTCGCCGTGACGCCCGCCAGCTTGCGGCCGGAGTACTCGGGCCACGCGGTGATGGTGTCGGCCACTTTCAGGTGCGTGGCATCGAACTGGATGTACGGGTTGGGGCCGGCGTAGTGCAGCGACGCGGGGATCTCGCCGTGCTGCATGGCGAGCAGCATCTTGGCGACGCCGCCGACGCCCGCGGCGGCCTCCATGTGGCCGAAGTTGGTCTTGACGGAGCCGATCAGCAGCGGCGTGTCGTCGGCGCGCCCGCGGCCGACGACGCGGCCGAGCGCGTCGGCCTCGATCGGGTCGCCGAGGACGGTGCCGGTGCCGTGCGCCTCGACGTAGTCGACGCCACGGGGGTCGATGCCGGCGTCGCGGTAGGCGTCGCGCAGGTTGGTGACCTGTGCGTCCGGGTTGGGCGCGGGCAGGCCGTTGGAGCGGCCGTCCGATGTCACCGCGGTACCGGCGATGACGCCGAGGATGGTGTCACCGTCGCGCTCGGCGTCGGCGAGGCGCTTGAGCAGCACGACGCCGCCGCCTTCGGCCCGGATCATGCCGTCGGCGTCGGAGGAGAACGCCTTGATCTTGCCGTTCGCGGCCTGCACGCCGAGGCTGTCGAAGCCGAGCGTGCCGGCGGGCACGATGAGCATGTTGACGCCGCCGGCCACGGCCAGCTCCGTCTCGCCGTCGCGCAGCGAGCGCACGGCCTGGTGGATCGCCACCAGCGACGAGGAGCACGCCGTGTCGACGGTGACCGACGGGCCGTGGAAGTCGAAGAAGTACGAGACGCGGTTCGCGACGATGGACGTCGAGGTGCCGGTGATCGCGTACGGGTTGGCCTTGGTGGGGTCCGCGATCGCCAGCATCTGATAGTCGTTGGCGGAGCTGCCCAGCCACACGCCGACGCGCCCGCCCTTGACCGAGCTGGCCGGGATGTGCGCCTGCTCGAGCGCCTCCCAGGTGAGCTCCATCGCGAGCCGCTGCTGCGGGTCGACCATCTCGACCTCGCGCGGGCTCATCGAGAAGAACTCGGCGTCGAAGCCCTTGACGTCGTCCAGATAGCCACCCTGGACGTTGGCGTTGTCCAGGACCGCCTTCAGGCGCGCGTCGGCCTTGAACTCGGCCCACCGATCGTCGGGCAGGTCCGTCGTGCCGTCGCCGCCGCCGATCAGGAAGTCCCAGGTCGACTCGGGGGTCTCGCCGGCGTGCGGGAAGCGGGTCGCCAGGCCCACGACCGCGATGTCGTGTGTGCCGCGCGCGGCCTCGAACTCCTCGCCGCGGTCGTACCGCGCGGCCTCGGCGGCCAGCGCGTCGTCGTCCTCCTCCGGGTCACCGTCGATGATCCGCTGGCTCAGCAGCGCGATCGTCGGGTGCTGGAAGGCGACGGTGGCCGTGAGCGCGACACCGGTGAAGTCCTCGATGTCGGCGGCCATCGACACGGCGTCGCGCGAGGCCAGGCCGAACTCGTCCAGCGACTTGTCGTCGGAGATGTTCTCGACGGGCTGCTTGGTCGCGTCCGCGATCCACTGCCGCATCCAGGTGCGCAGCTCGTCGACGGTGAGGTCCTCGCGGGCCTTGCCCGTCGCGAGATCGCTGGCCTTGCTGCCGGTCGCGGGATCGGAGGGATTCGAGGTGGAGTCGTGCTCAGCCATGTGCGGTGGGGAACCCTTCGAGTGTTACTTCATGTCGTTCGCGGCATCGGGGAACGCGGTCTGCGTGTATCCGCCGCGGAGCGTGCCGTCGATGTAGGCGGCGCGGCAGGCGCGCCGCGCGATCTTGCCGGAGGAGGTACGCGGGATCGACCCCGCGGGCACCAGGAGGACGTCGCGGACCATCACCGCGTGCGAGCTCGCCACGGCGGCGCGCACCTCGTCGGCGACCACCAGCGGGTCGGCCTTGTGGCCGCCCGTCGCGCGCTCGGCGACGATCACCAGCTGCTCGGACTGGTCCTCCGGGTCGAATGTCAGACCCGAATGCGAGTTCTCGAAGACCTCGCGGGGCAGCTCGTCGGCCGGCACCGAGAACGCGGCGACATAGCCGACACGCAGGTTCTTGTTGGCCTCCTGCGCCGTGTACTCGAGATCCTGCGGGTAGTGGTTGCGGCCGTCGACGATCACCAGGTCCTTGACGCGCCCCGTGATGTACAGCTCGTTCTCGAAGTAGACGCCGTAGTCGCCGGTGCGCAGCCACTTCGCGCGCTCCAGCTTCTTGACGCCGGCGCTGTGGCTGCCCTCGGCGAGCGGGATCACGCGGTTCTGGAACGTCTCGCGGGACTCCTCAGGCCGGTTCCAGTAGCCCGACCCGATGTTCATGCCGTGCAGCCAGATCTCGCCGACCCTGCCGTCCTCGACCTCGTGTCCGGTCTCCGGGTCGACGATGCACGCCCACTGCGACAGGGCGATGTCACCGCAGGAGACCTGCGGCACGGCGCCCTCGGAGTGCTCGTCGACGGGCGCGAAGTGGCCCGCGGCCAGCTCGGCACGGTCGACGTACACGACCTTCGCCTCGTTCTCCCGCTTGGTGGAAGAGACGAACAGGGTGGCCTCCGCCATGCCGTAGCAGGGCTTGATCGCCGTCTTCGGCAGGCCGTACGGTGCGAACGCGTTGTTGAACTTCTTCATCGACGACACGGTGACCGGCTCGGAGCCGTTGATCAGGCCCGCGACGTTGGACAGGTCCAGCTTCTCGCCCTCCTTGGGCAGGCCACGGGCGGCGGCGTGCTCGAACGCGAAGTTGGGGGCCGCGGCGAAGGTCTCGGCACCGTCGTCCATCGCGGCCAGCTCGTGGATCCAGCGCCCCGGGCGGCGCACGAACGCGGCCGGGCTCATGATCGTGATGAACTTGCCGCCGATCGCGGGCAGGATCACCGTGAGCAGGCCCATGTCGTGGAACATCGGCAGCCAGGTGACGCCGCGCGAGTTCTCGTTGAGGTCGAGCGCGTCGATCATCTGCAGCACGTTGGTGCCGACGGCCTCGTACGTGATCTGCACGCCGGCCGGGTTCCGGGTGGAACCGGAGGTGTACTGCAGGTACGCGATGGTCTCGCGGTAGATGGGGAACGGCTTCAGCGTGGCGCCGACGGTGTCCGGGACCGCGTCGACGGCGATGATGCGCGGCCGCTCCTTGGCGGGCAGGTGCCGGAAGAACTTGCGGCACGCCTCGGCCGACGAGGTGGAGGTGAGGATCGCGGTGGGCTTGCAGTCGTCGAGCACGATCGACAGGCGGTCGGTGTGGCCCTGCTCGTCGGGGCTGAACAGCGGCACCGCGATGTTGCCCGCGTACAGCGCACCGAAGAACGCGGTCACGTACTCGAGGCCCTGCGGCGCCAGGATGGCCACCCGGTCCTCGCGCTTGGTGATGTGCTGCAGCCGGGCACCGATGGCCCGGATACGCGCGCCGAACTCGGACCACGTCAGGTCGATGTACTCGCCGTCACGCTCGCGGCTGTAGTCGATGAAGCGGTAGGCCAGCGTGTCCCCCCGCTCCTTGACGTTGCGGTCGATGTGATCGACCAGCGTCATACCCGGCTTGAAGAAGAGGTTGCCGTCTTCGTCCAGGAACTGATCGAACTCGGTGTTCAGCATCCGCACTCCTCGGGCCGGACGGCTCGCGTCCGGGTTCATCTCTCGCCGGCGGCCTGGCGGCCCCGCGCTTCTCTCAGCTCTCGCGGATCGGCGTTGTCAGTATGTGCCGCCGTGGTCTCCGCAAACCCGACCATCCTAGCGCGACGCGCCGGGCGAAACGAAAATCGCGAGCAGGCTCGCGTGACGCCCGGCTCACTCGCCCTTGAGCTGCTCGAGCGCCGGAGCGAACGCCTCCATCTGGGTGGGCACGACGCCCACGTACGACATCCCCGTCTCGGCGCGCGTGTGGCGCACCTGGTCGGCGATCTCGTCGAACGTGCCGATCGCCAGGTACGGCGAGCCGAGGACGTCCTCGATGGTGATCTCCTTGTCGACCTCGATGTTGGGCGACAGCCCGCGGTCGATGGCCTTGAGGGCGTACTCCCCCACCTGCTCGCGGTCGTCGGTGACGACGATCGTGGCGATGGTCCAGGACAGCTCGAGATCGGCGAACCGGTCGCCCGCAGCGGCCCGCACCCGGTCGACCTTGTCCTTGGTCGCCTGCATCGACATCTCCGACAGCCGCAGCTTCCCGTCGGCCGTGGAGCTCGGCATGATCGACACGATGTCGGCGCGGCGGGCCGCCAGCTCGAGCATCCGCGGGCCGCCCGCGCCGATCGCGATCTTGGGCCGCGGGCCCTGCCGCGGCCGCGGGTAGCCCTTGAGGCCGTGCACCGAGAACACCTCGCCGTCGAACTCGGCCTCCTCGCCGCGCAGCAGCGACTCCAGCACCGTCAGGCTCTCGTCGAGCCGCCGGACGCGGGCGGCGGGGCTGTCGAACGGGATCCCCGCCTTGTCGAAGTCCTCGCGGAAGGCGCCCACGCCGAGCCCGATCTCGAGCCGCCCCTTCGACAGCACGTCGATCGTGGTGAGTTCCTTCGCCAGCACCGCCGGGTGCCGGAACGGCGCCGCCAACATGGACGTCGCCAGCCGGATCTTCTCGGTGGTCACGGCCAGCGCGCCGAGCGCTGCGAGCGGGCCGACCTGCGCGTCGAGCCGGTCGGGCACCGCGAACGTGTCGTAGCCGAGCTCCTCGGCCTCCTGCGCGAGCTTGACGAACTTCCTGGCTCCGCCCTCGTCGGAGTTGCCCGCGCCGCCCGCGGCGAAGCGGAACTTGCGGGGCTCGGCTGTGGTCACGTGGCGGGCTCCTCGAGAAGATGGTGTCGATCTAGGGCTGGCACTCAGGGTAGCGGGGGCATCGGGTTGCACGGCGGGCCGCACACATGCGCGGCCCGGCGGTCACGTGTGCGGCGGCGTGGGCGCCGCGGCGATCAGGCCTCGCGCCCAGGCGAGCAGCCAGCGCGGCGCGGTCTGCCCGCGCAGCTGCCAGTCGGACGTGGTGCCGTACAGGGCGTGCGAGTTCGCGGTGAGGACGGTGGCCAGCTGCGTCACGTTGCCGATGATGTCGAGCGGGTTGAGCGGGTGGTCGGGCTCGTTGCAGATCGGGTCCCGCGCGCCGCAGATGGTGACCGTGCGCCCGGCGACGGTGCCGAACCCGCCCGGCCTGCGTCCCTGCAGATCGACGCCCATGAGGTCGAGCCCGCCGAACAGCACCTCGACCCCCTGACCGTCGGGATCGGGGCCGATGGCCGTGGCCTCGCCGCGTACGCGCCGGCTGTCGGAGATCAGGCCCACGCCCAGGACGTCGGCGGCGGGGATCGGCCCCCGGCCGTTGCCGATGTCGCTCGCGATGTTGCCGGCGATGGTCGCGCCCTGGGAGAAGCCCATCAGTACGAAGCCGGTGAGCGGGCAGTGCGCGTGCACCCGGGTGATCTCGGCGACCGCGCGGCCGGTCCCCTGCGCCCGGGATGCGGCATAGGTCTCCTGGCCGTCGGGCGGGATCGCGATCGGATTGTGGAACTGCGCCACGTACGGGACGGTGTAGACCGCCGCGCGGCTGGTCGGATACGCGCGCTGCAGCGGACCCGTGACCTGCAGCAGCAGCGCCCGCGGGTTCGCGTGCGGGTGGATCGGGTCGTCGTTAGCGGACGACTCCCACGTGCCGGGGACGGAGATCACCTGCACGTCGGGGCAGTCGGCGGGCTGGGCGGTGGGACGCCCGGGCGTGGGGCCGACGGGGCTCGGCCCCACGCCCGGGCGCAGCAACGACGCGATCAGAATCACCACGACGACGATCGCGATGATCGCCGCGAGGACCGCGCCGAGGCCCATCAGGGTCAGGGCGCGTCTTCCGCCTGCCGTCATCCGCTAGCTGTGCATCTGCTAGCTGTGCTTCGGTCGCGGCGCGGCGTTGATCAGGCCACTCGCCCAGTGCCCCATCCACACGACCGCGGACTCACCCTTGTACGACCAGTCCTGCGTGGTGGCGTACAGCGCGTGCGAGTTGCCCGTCAGCACAGACTGCAGCTTGGGCATCGTCGTCGCGATCGCGTTGACATCGAACACGTCGGCCGGCTCGTTGCAGATGGGATCGTGCGAACCGCACAGGGACCAGGTGCGGCCCTTGAGTGTGCCGAAGCCGCCGGGGCGCTGACCGCGCAGCGTGAGGCCGTCGATGTCGAGACCGTTGAACGCGACCTCGACGCCGACCCCCGTCGGGTCCGGGCCCACCGTGTTGGAGTAGCCCGGCTCGCGCCGGCTGTCGGAGATCAGGCCCACGCCGATGACGTTGTCGGCGGGGATCGGGCCCTTCCCGTTGCCGATGTCGCTCGCGATGTCACCCGCGATCGCGGCGCCCTGCGAGAAGCCCGTCAGGATCACCGACGTGAGCGGGCAGCGGGCGTACATCGTGGTCAGCTCGGCGCGGGTCCTGCTGTCCCCCTGCTCACGCGAGGTGGTGTAGCTGGCCTGGCCGTCCGGCGGGATCGCGATCGGGTTGGACAGCTGCGCGATGTACGGCGTGGTCCACGCCTCGAGCCGCGCGCCGGGGAACGCGTTCTGCAGCGGCGCCGTCACCTTGAGCATCAGGGAGTTGGGGTTGGCCTTGGGGTGGATGGGGTCGTCGGTGCTCTTCGACTCCCAGGTGCCGGGTATCGCGATCATCAGGACGTCCGGGCAGTCGGCGGGCTGGCTGGCCGGCTTGGCCACGGCCGACGACGACGGCGCGGCCGAGGAGGACGGCGACGTGATCGGTGGCGCCGACGGCCCGCTGCTGAGCAGGCTGATCACCAGGATGATCACCAGGACTATCGCGACGAGCGCGATGATCCCGACGCCCATGGCCAGGGCCGACGGCCGGCGCCGTCCGGGACGTCCGGGCTGCGTGGGTCTCGACATCGGTTACTTCTTGCAGTATCCGGACTCGGCCTTCGCGATCAGCGTCTTCGCGTCGGCGGTAGCCTGCTCGTCGGTCTGTCCCGGTCCGAGCATCGCCTTGATCATGATCTCGAGGTTGGACGACTTGGGGTTGGCCGCGACCGAGCTGCACACGTAGTTGCCCGCGAGGACCACCACGTCGTCGGGCGCGTTGATACCCGCACCGCGGATCGTGGCGACGAACGCCTTCTCCTTTGCGGACATCGGGGTGGCCGACTCGCCGGGGAAGCCCGACGGTGCCGCGGTGGAGCTGGGGCCCGTGGCCGGCAGGGTGGTGGGACCGGCCGACGCCGTGCCCCCGCCGGACAGGTCGGGCGCCGTGGGCGCCGTCACCGTCGAACTCCCGCCGCACGCGGTGGCCCCCAACGCGATAGCGCCGGCCAGGGCGGCGACGCCCAGCGCGCGGCGGAACCGCGGCTGCGCTGCCGTGTGAAGTCGAACCATCTCGGTGTGCTTCCCGTCCTCGATCTCGTGCCTGTCGCGCACCGCCTGTAGGTGCCCGATCCGCCTGCGTGGGCGCGTCGCGTGTTCGACCGCCCCGGCGACTGTGCCAGGCTACCGGGCGCTCATGAGAGACCTTCTCAGGCGACCCATGCTGCCCTACTGCACCCGCGTGGTGCCGTTGACCGCGCTGATCGTGCCGTGCTCGAACCGCGAGATCGTGCCGCCGGGCACGGGCAGCGGGTCGAGCACCGGATAGCCCAGCCGACCGGACTCGTAGCCGAGCCTTCCCCATTCGGCGAAGATCGGCCCGGCGGGAACGATGGTCGCGGCCGTGCGCGGCGACCAGTACACGTAGCCGCCGGTGAACTGGTTGAAGGCGCCGGACGCGAGCTTGGTCTCGCTGGTGAGCGGGTAGCCGAGACGGCCGCGTTCGTATCCCGCGGACGCGTACTTCGCGAGGATCGCGCCGCCCACGTAGTGCGCGCCCGTGGCCGGCGTCCAGTACATGGTGCCGCCCTGGAACTGCTGGTACCGACCCTTGTGGTCGGGCGTCGCCGTCTCGTCGGACGTCGGTAGGCCGAGCACCGACGCCGGGCCGCCGACACGCTCGTACTCACCCGCGATGGCACCGCCCACGGCGTGCGCGCCGGTCTTGGGCGAGAAGAACATCTGGCCGCCCGTGAAGTCCTGGGCGCGGCCGCCCTTGACGGCGTATTCGGGGGTGAGGCACGTGCCGATCGTCTTCAACGTCGACGCCGCGGTGCCGATCACACCGCCCGGCCGGCACGGCGGAGCCGCGGGCACGCCGAGGGCGGCCTGCGCCTGCGGCCACGCCTGGCCGTTCTCGAACTGCCAGTACGGCCAGGTGTGCGTTCCGGACGGCCGGTACACGGCCTGCGCGGGTATGCCCAGCTTGTCGAGTTGGACCGCGAAGGCCTGGTTCGACGACCGCGCGAGGATCTCCAGGGCACTGCCCTGCAGGTCGGCGGACACGCCGGGCGCCTGGGCGGACTGGCCGGGGTCGCCCTGGCTGCCGTTGCCGGAGCTGAAGTACAGGCTGGTGCCGCGCAGCTTGCCCGCCAGCGCCAGGGGGTCGTGCGCCACCCAGGCCGGATCCGACGGTGGCCCGAACATGTCGTTCGCGTCGTAGTTCCCTGCGTTCTGCATCGCCGCGCCGATCGCCTCCGGCATACCGGCCGAGCTGATCGACAGGATGCCCGAGTACGACGCCGCGAAGCGGTAGAAGTGCGGGTTGCGCGCCGCCAGCATGAACGCCGCCGATCCGCCCATCGACACGCCCGCGACGCCCCGCGAATCGGTGGCGCGCCAGCTGCGCTGCAGCACGGGGGGAAGTTCCCTGGTGAGGAAGGTCTCCCACTGGTAGTTCCGGCCGTTGTCGGGCTGACGCCAGTCGGTGTACCAGCTGGACTGCCCGCCGACGGGCAACACGATCAGGGCGGACTTGTCGCGGTAGAAGTCCGCGACGTTCGTGTTCAGGAGCCAGCCGTTCTGATCGTCGCGCGCGCGCAGGCCGTCGAGCAGATAGAGAGTGGGGAACGATGCCTTCGGATCGGCGTACCAGTCGCTCGGCAGCAGCAGCTGCACCTTGACGTCGGTGCCCATCGCCGGGGAGTGGACGGTGAGGTCCACCTCGCGGTCGGTCTCGAACGTGGTGGACGTGATGCGGACCCCGGCCGGGACGGCGGCGGGTGCCATGGGCCTCGGGGTCCCGGGTGCCAGCGCGGGGCGGGGCGGGGCCGCCTGGACCGGAGCCGCGAGGGCCGGACAGACCGCCGCGGTCGCCAGCGCGACCGCCCCGACCAGCCCCGTCATCCGGCGCGCACTGCGCTTGCCCATCCTCGCGAACCCTCCGCCGTCGACGTCTTCCCGGCCGGACGTCGGCCCAGCCGAGTCAAGTCTTACACGGATGTGATTCACGGCCCGGGACCAACGCGCACCGGCGCCGACCCGGTCGGGCTAGCGGACGTTCTTCTGCGCATCCGTCAGCGGCGGCGGCACCTTCTGGCCGCACATCTCGAGCGTGTACTTGGGCACGCGGTCGATCCGGAACTTCATCGTCGCGAACGACAGCTTGATGTTGCGCTTGAACAGGTCCCACGTGAGGGGGGCCGAGTACGACTGACGCAGCTGAACGATCGCCGGGCACTGTAACGCCACGCGTGCCTGATTGACCCAGTCCGGATCGACCATCCAGGGCAGCAGCGGGTGCTTCGGGAAGCTCTTCGCCTCCGCGATCGCCCAGTCGGGGTACTGGTCCTTGTCGTGCCCGATCCGGCCGTCCACCAGTCGCGCGGTATGCGTCGCCATCGGCCACGCCAGCCCCACCTGATCCCAGATCCGGACGGACAGGTCCGTGTTCATCGAGGTCATGCCCAGGTTCAGGAAGAACACCGTCTGCCGGTCCACCATCCCCTTCTCCAGCGGGTACGGCATGGGGTCGAGATACCACCAGTCGTAGTCCCACGACGGCATGTACACGCCACCACGCGGGGTCGCGGCCAGGATCTGCTGCAGCGACTGCATCCGCGGGTAGTCGAGGTAGTCCTCGGCCGTGTCCGGATGCGCGTGGCCGGTCTGCAGCGAGTAGAAGGCCCGCTCGTCGACGATCCCGGAACGGCCGATGTAGGTGCCGTCGGGCAGCCCCCGGAACGTGGACGCGTACACCGCCCAGCCGATCACCAGCGCCCACACCAGGACCACCGCGGCCGCACCGGAGTAGTCGCCCGCGAGCCGCGCCGCGGCGGTGAGGCGACCGCCGGCACGGTCGGCCTGTGCGGCGGGGAGACGCAGCGGCAGCACGAGGACCGGGAGCAGCAGCAGGAACAGCGGCGCGAGCAGCACGCGTCCCGCCATGAAGTCGCCACCCTGCCGCAGCCAGTACGCGCCCTCGAGCAGACCGCCGACCACGAACAGCGCGACCATCACCCCCGGGCTGCGCAGCCGGGCGCGCAGGCCGGCGACGCCGCCTCGGCCCCGCGACCCACCGCGCCGGGTGCGACGGTGCCGGGTCGCCTGCTCGGGCACGCGGCCCGCGCGGGCGCCGGCCACGATGAACAGCACCACCGGCGCGACGAGTACCAGCAGGACCACCGGCAGCCACAGCGCATACGGGTCGATGAGGTTGAACAGGTAGATGAAGCCCTGCCCCCACTTCGAGCCGTTGGCGTCCTTGGCGATCGCGGTGTTGGGCACGGGCAGGCCGTAGTACCCCATGCGGAAGATCTGGTAGCCGAGCGGCAGCACCCCGGCGACGACGACGATGGCGACCCGCCGTACGGCGCCGATCGGCGCCACCACCATCACGAGCAGCACCATCGCGGCGATCAACGTCATGTCCGGGCGGACCAACCACGACAGGCCCGCCACGAACGCCAGCCCCAGCGTGACCGCCCAGCCGGTCCGCCGCGCGCGGACAGTGACCTCGTCCGGGTCGTGCTGGCTCCAGGCGACGGCGAGCCACCACATGCCGGCGATCCAGAACAGGGTGAGCGACTGCTCCAGGCCGGAGGTCGCGAAGTCCCGCGCGGGCGGCAGCGCCATGTACACGAACCCACCGGCCGGAAGCAGCAGCAGACCACGGCGCAGCCGTGACCAATCGCCCCCGCCCTTGTACAGGCGGGCCGTGCCGAGCATCGCCAGCGGCAGCGTCAGGATCGTGAGCACCATCGTGACGGTCAGCACCACGTACTCGATCTGCTCGCCGCTGATCCAGGTGAAGAACCACACGACATAGGTCCAGGCCGCCGACGTGTTGACCTCGACCCGCTCGCCCACGTTGAAGACGGGGCCGTTGCCGGCGAGGAGGTTGCGCACCGTGCGCAGCACGATCAGGCCGTCGTCGGCGATCCACCGGCGCTGCCACGCCCCGTAGCCGAAGAGCACCGCGCTGACCAGCACCCCGATCCACAGCGTCAACCGCGGCAGCGGCACCGCGTCGCGCAGCTCCGCGCGCAAGGTGTCGTCCGGGTCACGCGGGGGTGGGTCGCTGCGCTGCGCGCGGAACGGACCCGTCAGCGGCGGCCCGAACCGGCCCGGCAGATGGAACCGCTCGGTGACCGGGTCGTCACCGCCACGCGGCTGGATACCCCGACCGCCACCTCGTGCCCCGCGCCCGGCACCGGGCTCACCGCCCGGTGCACCGTCACGCGGCTGGATACCCCGACCGCCACCTCGTGCCCCGCGCCCGGCACCGGGCTCACCGCCCGGTGCACCGTCACGCGGCGTAGACCGCGACAACGACCGCTCCTACCCACGCCAGCGCCAGCACCTGCAACACGCGGTCGCCGAGCGCGATCTCCTCGGGCTCTCCCGCCTCGCCACCGTCGACGTCGACCGCGTACCGCAGGATCGCGATGGTGAACGGCACCATCGACAGCGCGTACCAGACGTTCGCCGGATGGGCCTTGTCGAATGCCCACAGGCCGTAGCACAGGACCACGGCGGTCGCGGCGAGCGTCCACACGAACCGCAGGTAGGTGGTGGTGTAGTACTCGAGCGACTTGCGGATCTTGGCGCCCGTGCGCTCGGCGAGCTGCAGCTCGGCGTACCGCTTACCCGCGGCCATGAACAGCGACCCGAAGGCCATCACCAACAGGAACCACTGCGACAGTCCCTTCGGCAGGTCGGCGGCCACACCACCGGCCACGGCGCGCAGCAGGAAGCCCGAACTGACGATGCAGATGTCGATCACGGCCTGGTGCTTGAGGCCGAAGCAGTAACCCAGCTGGATCGCGAGATATATCGCGATCACCACCACCAGGTGCCAGTTCGCCAGGAACGAGATGGCCAGCGCACCGACGCCCAGCACCACGGCGAGCACGAAGGCGAGGGTCCGGGGCACCACGCCCGCGGCGATCGGACGGAACCGCTTGGTGGGGTGCGCGCGGTCGGCCTCGACGTCCATCGCGTCGTTGACCAGGTACACGCAGGACGCCACCATGCAGAACGCGACGAAGGCGACCGCGACGCCGATCAGTCCGTGCCGGGTGATGCCGTGGACACCGGCGGCCAACGGCGCCACCAGGACCAGCGCGTTCTTGACCCACTGCCGCGGGCGCACCGCCTTGATCAGCCCGGTGACGAGGTTCGACGGAGCCTTCAGCTCGCCGTGCTCGATCGGCTCCTCGCTCATGCGGTGCGCTGTCCCTTCGTCCTGGTCGACAGCCGGCCGGGCGCCCGACCCCTGCTGCGCTGACGCCACAGTCTCTCACCCTCGATCGCGACGGCCGCGCTCACCGCTCCGATCGCGGCACCCGCCGCGACATCCGTCGGATAGTGCACGCCGAGCACCAGCCGGGAGGTCAGCATCGGAGGCACCACCGCGGCGACGCCCAGCAGCGCCCCGCCGGGGAGCCCCGAGGCGCGGCCCAGCAGGATCGCGGCGGCCGTGGACGAGGTGGCATGCGAGGAGGGGAAACTCAGCCTGCTGGGCGTCCCGACACCGACGGCGATCGCGGGGTGGTCCGGCCGCTTGCGGCGCACGATGCGCTTGATCACCACCGACGCGGCGTGCGCACCGAACGCGCCGACGCCCGCGGTGACGTACTCCTGTCGGTGCCGGCGGTCCAGCAGGGCGCCGAGCGCGGCCGCGCCCATCCAGCCGAGCGCGTGCTCGCCGAAGTGGCTCAGGCCGCGGGCCGCGGGTAGCACTCCGGGACGGTCGACCAGCAGGGCCTGCACCGCCACCAGCGCCGTCTCCTCGGAACTGAGGTCGGTCACTTCGTCTCCTCCTGCTCGGTGCCGGTCGGCTCGAACACCCTGCTCCACGCCTCGACGCTCGTGAGGTCGCGGTAGGCGGCGCGGTACCGCTCCCGCATCTCGTCGAACCGCTGGTCCACCTCGCGGTGCACGGCGAGGCTGCGCCGCATCAGGTCGAGCATCTTGTCCCGGTCGCGCTGCCGGAAGACCACGCCGCGGCCGTCGGCGGTGGTGACGGTGACCCCGTCCACGCGGCCGAGGCTGAACCAGCGGGCCTCGATAGGCGGGTAGTTGGCCTGCGGCACCTCGTGGTGCCGCGGGTCGGCGGGCCGGAGGTTGTTGCGCACGGCGGCGGCCAGCGTCTTGGCCTTCGCGACGGGACTCAGGGGAATCGAGGTGCCCAGCGCCGTCGCCTCCCCGGTCGCGCGGGGCAGCTCGGTCGCCGACGGCAGCACCACCGCATCCGGGAACTCCTTGCGCATCGCGGCCACCTTGGGCAGCGCGGTGGGCAGCAGGTCGAACAGCCCCTCCGGCCCGGCGAGGAAGTCGCGCATCGCCTCGATCTGGATCGCGGCGGTGGAGTACTCGAGGCACAGCAGGTGCTTGAGCAGCGCCTTCACCGAACTCTTCATGATGCCGCGGTGGTCGCCGTTGTGATGCAGCGCGGCCACGACGAGCCGGTTGCGCAGGTGGAAGTACGCCTGCCAGTCGATCGCGTCATCCTTGTCGGACCACGCCATGTGCCAGATCGCGATGCCCGGCACCGTCGCCGTCGGGAAGCCGGCGGCCGCAGCGCGGAGCGCGTAGTCCCAGTCGTCCCACTTGATGAACAGCGGGAGCGGCAACCCGATCTGCTCGGCCGCGGCGCGCGGGATGAGGCACATCCACCAGCCGTTGCCGTCGACGTCGATACGCCGGTGCAGGTCGCGGCTGTACTTGCGGTCACTCAGCGGGTACTTCGCGAAGTCGTGGTCGTACTTCACGAACGGGGCCGCGGTCCACATGAACCGGCCACGGTCGATCACCTCGCCCATGCAGTGCAGGTGGCTGCGGTCCTGCAGGTTGAGCATCTGCCCGCCCACCAGCATCGGTGTCTTCGCGAACCGCGCGAACGCCAGCGCCCGGAGGATCGAGTCGGGCTCGATCGCGATGTCGTCGTCCATGTACAGCACGTACGGCGAGTCCGTGAGCCGCAGCGCCTCGTACATGATGCGGCTGTAGCCGCCCGAGCCGCCGAGGTTGCCCTGCTCGAAGCGGTGGAAGCGGTCGCCGAGCGGCGCGATCGCGGCCGCGAAGTCGGGGTGGTCCACGACGCGCCGCGTGCCCTGGTCGGGCATGAGGACCGCGTCGATCACGGCGTCGACCTCGGGGTCGGACGTGAGCGCGCGCAGCGCCTCGACGGCGTCGTCCGGTCGGTTGAACGTGGGGATGCCGACGGTGACGCGCTTCTCGGTGGGGAGCGTGGCCTCGTCGACGGCCGCGTACCAGCCCGCGGACACCAGTTCGGCGTCGCTGTCGGCGGTGAGGTCGAACCAGATCCAGCCACCGTCCTCGAACGGACCCAGATCAGCTGTGAACTCGGCTGTGCCTATCCCCTCGGCGTCGAGCTCGACGAGCGACCCGCCCAGGCCGATCCGGGAACCGTCGACCTTGGACCGGTACAGGTCGACGCGGACGGTGCCGCGCACCGTCACCCGGAGCACGACGCTCTTCAGCACCGTCCAGCGCCGCCAGTACGACGCCGGGAAGGCGTTGAAATACGTGGCGAAGCTGACCTCGGAGTCCTCCGCGATCGACAGCGAGGTACGCGTCGGGGCGTGGGCGCGGCGCGTGTTGGTGTCGGCCTCGTCGAGGTACAGGGCCCGTACATCGAGCGGCTCGCCGGGCCGCGGCAGGATCACCCGCTGCAGCAGGGCTCGAGTCTGATCGGTTGCCGTCACTTGGTCTCCTCCGCGAGCGGCGCACCGGACTCGAGGTGTGGGCGCAGCGTGTTCTCGAACGTGGTCAGCGCGCTGGCGATCGCCATGTGCATGTCCAGGTACTGGTAGGTGCCGAGGCGGCCGCCGAACAACACCCTCTCCCGCGCGGTCTCGGCCTTGGCCAGGTCGCGGTACGACGCGAGGATCTCGCGGTCCTCGGGGGTGTTGATCGGGTAGTACGGCTCGTCGTCATCCTTGGCGAAGCGTCCGTACTCACGCATGATCACCGTCTTGTCGGACGGGTAGTCGCGCTCGGGGTGGAAGTGCCGGAACTCGTGGATGCGTGTGAACTTCACGTCGGCGTCGTTGTAGTTCATCACCGGGGTGCCCTGGAAGTCACCCGTCGGCAGCACCTCGGTCTCGAAGTCCAGCGTGCGCCAGCCGAGGCGACCCGCCGAGTAGCCGAAATACCGGTCCAGCGGCCCCGTGTAGACGACGGGGGCCGCCGGGGCGGCGGCGCGGACGGCATCGCGCACGTCGAACCAGTCGGTGTCGAGGCGCACGTCGATCAGATCGGACGCGGCCATGTTCTCGAGCCACGCGGTGTACCCGTCGACGGGCAGCCCCTCGTGGGTGTCGCTGAAGTAGCGGTTGTCGAAGTTGTAACGCACCGGCAGCCGCGTGATGTTGCCCGCCGGCAGGTTCTTCGGGTCGGTCTCCCACTGCTTCGCGGTGTAGTGCTTGATGAACGCCTCGTAGAGCGGCCGACCGATCAGGCTGATCGCCTTCTCCTCGAAGTTCTGCGCGTCCTTCGAGTCGAACTCGGACGCCTGCTCCGTGATCAGCGCCCGCGCCTCGTCCGGCGTGAAGTACCGGCCGAAGAACTGGCTGACCAGGCCCAGGCCCATCGGGAACTGGTACGCCTGCCCGTTGTGCAGCGCGAACACCCGGTGCTGGTAGCCGGTGAAGTCGGTGAACCGGTTGACGTACTCCCACACCTTCTCGTTCGAGGTGTGGAACAGGTGCGCGCCGTACTTGTGTACCTCGATCCCCGTCTCGGGCTCCGGCTCGGAGTACGCGTTGCCGCCGATGTGCGAACGGCGCTCGACGACCAGGACGCGGCTGCCCAGCTCTGACGCGGCCCGTTCGGCGACCGTCAGACCGAAGAAGCCCGAGCCGACCACGATCAGGTCATAGGTCTGGGGGCCCGGACGCTGTGCTTCCGGCGCCGGGGGGGTTTCGCTAGCCACGGGCACTCAGGGTATCGGAACCGCGGCCGGCCGGTCCGGTCCGGCGCGGGTCGGGGCCCGACGAGCCCGGCCGGATGCGGCGCGGTAGCAGCGCCGGCGTCGCCAGGAGCAGGAGGCCGGCGACGGCGAGGGCCGCGCGCGGGCCCGTGACCTCGGCGAGCAGCCCCCAGCCGGCGGTGGCGACGGCGATCGCGAGGCTGGTGGTGATCGACCACGCGGTGAGTACGCGGGCTCGCCGCTCGGGCCCGGCGGCGTCCAGCCGATACGCCGCGAGGACGGGGTTGTACACGCCGCAGCAGAAGATCAGCCCCAGCTCGGTGACCATCACCACCGCGAGCCCCGCTGCGCCCGGGCCGACGAAGGCGAGACCGAGGGGCCAGCACGCGCGCAGCGCGCCGAACACGTGCAACACCCGCGGCCGGCCCCACCGCGCGGCCATGCGGGGCGCCACCCGGGCTCCGACCAGCCCACCGATGCACGGCACGGCGAACGCGAGGCCGTACTGCCACACCGGGAAGTGCAGGCGCGCCAGCATCAGCACCGACAGCACCGGTTCGCCGGCCATGATCAGCGCGTTCACCGCGGCGGCATTGGCCAACAGGGGGCGCAGCACGGGATGCGCGGCGATGTAGCGCCAGCCCTGGGCGATGTCGGACCACCGCGAACCCGCACGCGCGCCGTGACCCGGCGGCGGCGCCTCGGGGCGCCGGATCGCGAGCACGCCGAGCGCCGACAACAGATAGCTCAGCGCGTCCATGCCGATGCCGGCGACCGGCCCGAGCAGCCCCACCACGGCGCCACCGAGGGGCGGACCGACGATCGTCGCGGACCACGTGGTGGACTCGAACCGGCTGGTGGCCACGAGCAGCGACCCGGCCGGTACGACCGTCTTGAGATACGCACCGGATGCCGCGTTGAACACGATCTTCCCCGCCGCGGCGATCACCGACACCGTCAGCAACTGGGCGAAGGTCAGCACACCCAGCGCGTAGGCCACCGGCACCGAGCCGAGCGCCGCGAACCGTGCGACGTCCATCGCGATCATCACCGGCCGCTTCGCGCGGAACTCGACCCACGGCCCCAGCGGCACCGCCAGCAGCGCGCCGATCATCAGGCCCGCCGACGAGAGCGCCGCCACCTGCGCCGCACCCGCGTGCAGGGCCACGATCGCCACCACCGAGAACGCGCCGAAGCCCAGGCCGCTGCCGTAGGCGCTCACCGCGTACGCCGCCCACAACCACCGGAACTCCGGGCCCGGTCTCGTCATCCGCATCCCGATATCGAAGCCGGGCGACGGTGCCGGACGCCAACAACCGCCCGCGCGGCGCGCCACAACCGCTGGTTGTGCGCACCGGGTCCACGCCGGCTGGGTAGCGACGTCGACAGGTATGGTCTACCCCCTCGGTGGCTGGTCGTTTGCATTACTTCTCCGCATCACGGCGGCACCTGCCTCCCGGGTGATGTCGGACGTCGCGGATAGCGTTGGCGACGATGGCGAGCTCGAAGAATCGGAAGAACGCCCCTGCGCCACGTGTACGCACGGGGCCGTCTCCTGATGACGCGCACGACATCGTCTACTTCAAGCGACACGTCAAGGACGACCCCGCGCAGGCCGAGCCGGGCCGTGATTCCCTGCGGTCCTGGCCGGCTTCGGTTCGCGCGAAGGCCAACGCCGTTCTCATCGCCGTCGCGACAGCACCGCCGAAGCGGTTCGCCGGTGGCGGCTACTGGGAGGCGATGAAGGGCGAGATGAGCGGGTGGTTCGAGATCCGTATCGACGGGCCGAGGCGGCACCACTACCGCTTGTTCTGCCTGCTCGACTACGAGGCCGAGGGGCAAGACAAGCCGCTGCTGGTGGTTATCGACGGTCGAGACAAGCCGTTTCGCACCACGTTGAGTGACGCGGACTACACAGCGGTGCGCGCGATGGGTGAGGAGTACTCGAGCCGCAACCCGCGATCAGTCGGCTGAGGTTACGCCGGGACCTTGGAACGGGTCCGCAGCCCGTGGAGGTGGCGAGCGAGGCCCGCCGGGTCCGCGGTGCGCCCAGCCAGCAGAGGCTCGGTGACCCACGTCCGCTCCTCCTCGGCAAGCGGCTCGATGGTGATTCTCATGCCGAGGGCGGCGGCCACCTCGGCCAACGTGCCGAGCGTCGGATTGGACTTGTCGGAGGCGAAGAGGCGCCGGATAGTCGCCGGATCGACCTGGATGGCACGAGCGAGCGCGGCCTTGGAAAGCCCGGCTGCTTCGCGAGCGTCATCGAGCGCGTTGACGACCTCGTCGATGGTGGCGATGCGCATGGACTCGACGACGAACTCCCGAAGGAACTCGGGGTCCTTGAGGTCGCGCGCAAGGTCGTCCCAGAAGGCGCTGGTACCGGTCATGGTGATCACCCCTCTCAAGCCAATCGTATCATAGATGTTACGCAACGGACAGTGTGTGCGAAGTGGGCCGCTGCCGTACGCGCTCACCGCGTACGCCGCCCACAACCACCGGAACTCCGGGCCCGGTCTCGTCATCCGCATCCCGATATCGAAGCCGGGCGACGGTGCCGGACGCCAACAACCGCCCGCGCGGCGCGCCACAACCGCCGGTTGTGCGGGTAGGTTCGGCCCGTGCAGCTCGATGCGGTCGCCACCTTCGTGGCCGTCGCGGACACCGGCCGGATCCAGGCCGCCGCCGACGAGCTCGGCGTCACGCAGCAGGCGGCGTCCAAGCGGCTCGCGGCGCTCGAGCGTGAGCTCGGCGTACGTCTCGCCGCGCGCACACCGACGGGCGTGCGGCTCACCGTCGACGGCCAGGCGTTCCTGCCGCACGCCCGCGAACTGCTGCGCGCCGCCGAGCGCGCGACGGCCGCGGTCACGCCCGGTCGCCGAGGCCTGCGCATCGACGTGGTGAACCGCCGGATCGCGCCCGCCGCCGCGCTGCGGGAGTTCTACCGGATGCGTCCCGGGCATCGATCTCGATGTGGTGACGCTGCTCGCCGAGGCACCTGTCGCGCTGGCGGAGGTGTCGGCCGGCACCGTCGATGCCGCGTTCCGATCGCTGCGGCACGCGGCGCTCCCCGACGGTCTGGTGGCGGAGCGCCTGATCGACGACCGCCATCAGGTGCTCGTCGGCCCGCAGCACCCCCTCGCCGCGGCGACGACGGTGACCGCCGCCGAGCTGGCAGCGCACCCGCTGTGGATGCCCGGGCTGTCCGACAGCGAACCGGTGGGCTACTACGAGGACCTGGCCGCGACGTTCGGCCTCTCGATCGACACGGCCGGGCCGAGCTTCGGCGTCGAGGACATGGTCGCGGAGATCGCGGCGTCACCGCGGCTCGCGACGCTGGTCGGCGCGGGGTCGCACTACCTGTGGCCCGAGAGCCTGGGGCTGCGCCGCATCCCCGTCGTCGACCCGTGCCCGGTGTACCCGCTGTCACTCGTGTGGCGCCGCGCCAACGCCCACCCCGTGCTGGCCGACTTCCTGGGCCACCTCCGCGCGCGGTATCGGGCAGGGTCCGCGGACGAGGTATGGGTGCCCGCCTGGGCGGGATGACGGCGTCAGGGCTCCAACGGGGCGGTGACGGGCGCGGGCTGCACCGGCACGGGGCGCCCGGCGCCGGGGGCGTGCTCGATGACGAACATGTCGGATTTCAGCTTGAGCTTGCTGCGCAGGTCGTCCCCGGTCACCGTCTTGGTGCCGCGGGTGCCCACGAGGAGCACCTCCTCTGCGCGCGGCACACCGGTCGCCTGCACGCGGGTCACGGCGATCGATCGCAGGGAGCCGATGCCGAAGTCGGTCCCGATCTCGGCGGCGGGCACGGTGGCCGTCCAGTCCCGATACGGCGAGACGACGTCGCCCGCGTCTGGTACCGCAGGGAAGACGCCGCCGGCGGTGTAGCCGCCCGTGGACGCCGAGAACTCGGTGGCGATCACCCGTCCGTCGCGCTTCCGCACGAGGCCGGCGGTATCGGCCACGGCGCGGTCGGTGCGCGGGTCCTCGTGGCTGTAGCCGTCGTACACCTGCGAGGCCTGGGTGTCGTCGAATCGGGTCCCCCGGGCCGGCGCAGTGGCCAGCGCGTACGACCGCGCCGCCACGGCCTGGGCCCGCAGCGCCTGGTAGCCGCCTTGATCGGCCCACGTCGCGGGGGACTCGGCCGGGACGACGCCGCGGACGTAGTCCTCGATGTCGACGATGTTGTACACGTGCCCGCCCTGCAGCGCCAGGCTGCCGCGGTACGCGAGGCCTCTACCGCAGAAGTGCAGGATCTCGTCCGCGGGACGCGACCGGCCGGCGTCGACCGGGTGCACGGTCTGGTCGGGGTCGGCGATGGTGCGGACGACGGGTCCGCCGCAGCCGCGGGTGACGACGGCGCGGGTCCCGTCGAGGAGCACGGCCGTACCGGGACCGACTCTCTGCCCGGCGACCTTCGCGCCGGCCGCGGCGTAGACGTACACCCCGTGCAGCTTGGACAGCCGGACGGTGACCGGGGTGTCGAGACGCACCCGGCCCATCGTGGTGTCGCCGTAGTAGTGGTCGAGGATCCGCTCGGCGCTCCAGCCGCGCGTCGCGTACCCGAAGGCGCCCCACTGCCCCATCCCGCGGCCGTGGCCGTTACCCGATCCGACGAACGTCACGGTGGCATGGGCATCGGCGACCGCTGTGGGATCCGAC
Organism: Tsukamurella soli; assembly: GCF_039541155.1. NCBI lineage: Bacteria > Bacillati > Actinomycetota > Actinomycetes > Mycobacteriales > Tsukamurellaceae > Tsukamurella > Tsukamurella soli. The sequence continues at coordinate 295 of NZ_BAABFR010000009.1, read as the reverse complement.
GGCGCCCCGCCGAGGGCGCCCCCGATCGCCAGCCCCGCCACGGCGGTCACAGCCGCGGCCCGGACGACACGCCGACGGAGGGAACGACGGGGCCCTCCGTCGATCCACACGGGCATGCGGTCTCCTTCGGTGCTCGCGTCCACCATCATGGCGGCCGGCCGGGTCGGTTCGCTCGGCTACCGCGGCGCGGTGGTGGCCACCGGGGCGGCCGGCTTTGCGACGACGGCCGTCGGAGTCGCGATGGCGCTCGCCGCAGCCGCTCCGGCCGCGGGAGTACCGCTCGCCGCGCCGGGGG